>JBOICD010000259.1:0-5552 GCA_050739855.1 Pseudomonas sp. | reverse complement strand
GCTGTTCGGGACCCTGGTCGGCACCGCCATGTCAGTGCTGTTCATGGGACTTTTCGCGCAGACGCCCTGGCTGTTCCTGTTGGCTTTGGCGCTGTGGCTGGCTTTGTGCACCGCCGGCTCGACCATGCTGCGCAGTGCCTGGGCCTATTCGTTCGTGTTGGCCGGTTACACCGTAGCGATCATCGCTTTGCCAGCGATCAATCATCCGCTGGCGGTGTTCGACCAGGCCGTAGCGCGCTGTACCGAGATCTGCCTGGGGATTGTCTGTGCCACCGTGACCAGCGCCTTGCTCTGGCCCATGCGCGTTGAACAACAGCTAGGGGGGCAGGCGCGCCAGGCCTGGCTCAGTGGCTTGCAGGCGGCCAGCGCGACCCTGACCGGTGAAGCTCAGGCGCGCCAGGGCTTGCTGGAAATTCTCGGGCGCATCGTCGCCGTCGACGCCCAGCGTGAACATGCCTGGTTCGAGGGGCGTCTTGGCCGGCAGCGTGCCAGGGCAATCCGCGGTTTGAGTCAGAAATTGCTGATTCTCCTGCGCATCTCCCGCTCGGTACGGCGTCAGTGGCAGCAGCTGGACGAAGCCCAGGCGCTACATCTGCAGCCTTGGCTTGATGATGTGCATGATGCCCTGGCGGCTCCTGACCAGGCCGGCCTGTCACTCCTGCGTCAACGGGTCTGGGATGCGGCGCACGATGACAGCATCAGCTCGGCCGAACATTATTGTCTGGCACGCCTGACCTTGCTGCTGGACAACGCCATGGCCGCGACCCTGGCTTTACGCGCGGTGGAGGAGGGCAAGGCACCAGCGGATGTCCCCGACAGCCTGGCCGCGCATCGTGATCTGCCGCTGGCACTGTTGTTTGGTTCGCGCAGTGCCCTGGCTTTTCTGGCCATGGCCGGGTTCTGGCTGGCCACCGCCTGGACCTCGGCGCCTGGCGGCTTGGTGCTGACCTGTGTGGTCTGCAGCCTGTTTGCCAGCCGTGAGAACGGCGCGCAGATCGGTATGAGCTTCTTGCGCGGGATCCTGTTGGCCATGCCCGTGGCGTTTGTGGTCGGGCAGATCCTGCTGCCACAGTGGAGCGGTTTTCCCATGCTGTGCATGGCCATGGGTGTGCCGTTGTTCTTTGGCGCACTGGGCATGGCCAACCCGCGTATCGGTGCCACGGCCACGTCCTATTGCCTGCATTTCATCGTCTTGGTAGCGCCACTCAACGCCATGAGCTTTGAAGTCGCGACCTTTCTCAACAGTGCCCAGGCCATGCTGATCGGCGTGGGGGCGGCGGTGCTGGCGTTCAAACTGTTGGTGCTGCGTAATCCAGCCTGGCACGGTCGCCGCCTGCGCGCCGCGACCCAGAGCGACCTGGTGCGTTTGACCCGCCGCGAGCTGCGCGGCGCCGACACCTGGTTCGGTGGCCGTATGGCCGACCGTTTGCTGCAGCTGGCACGGCATTACTCGGCATTGACCGAGCAGGAGCGCGGCCGTTGGGATGATGGCGTACATGGCCTGGATATCGGGGATGAGCTGTTGCACCTGCGCCACTGCCTGGCCGTCGCCCAGGCGTCACTGGCAGGCGCCGAACGCGAGTACTTGCAGCAAGTGGAAGCCGTGCTGGCGCGTGGTCCCGCGCCGGGAAGAGGCCAGCGCCTGGATGCCGCCAGTGCCGCGTTCATCGATGTCCTGCAACGTCAGCCCCCCAGCGATCCGCTGCGCCTGGCGGTGGGGGCGGTGTTGCAGTTGCAGCGCAGTTGGGGCAAATGGTGCCGTCGACAGGAGGAAATTCATGGGGTTGCGTGAGTGGGCGCTGGGTGGTGTGCTGCTCAGCCCGTTTTTGATTTACGTGGTGTTGGCCCTGGTGCTGACCGCTGCCGTGCGCCTGCTGCTGCGCCTGACCCCGCTGGGGCGTTGGGTCTGGCATGAGGCGTTGTTCGATTGCGCGTTGTTCATTTGTGTCTTGACCCTGGTAACCCTGGGACTGGGGCCTTTGTAAGGAGAGTGACCATGCGTGCATTGCTACGTATCGCAGTAACCTTGTGCCTGGTGGCAGTAGCGGTGTTTGCCGGCTGGAAACTCTGGCAGTACTACATGCTCACCCCGTGGACCCGCGATGCGAAAATCCGCGCCGACGTGGTGATCATTGCCCCGGACGTATCGGGCTGGGTGCGCGAGCTCAAGGTGCATGACAACCAGCAGGTCAAGGCTGGCGAATTGCTCATGTCGATCGACCGAGATCGCTTCGAAGCGGCTCTGGACAAGGCCAACGCTGTGGCCGAAACCCGCCAGCAGCAGTTACGCCTGCGCGAACATGAAGCCTCGCGGCGCGCCGCTTTGGGGCCGCAGGCAATCAGCGCCGAACTGCGCGAGAACGCGCAGATCAATGCCGCAGTGGCCCGTGGTGAATTGCGCCAGGCGCAGGCCGACGTCAAAGCGGCGGCGATCAACCTGGCCCGCAGTCAGGTCAAAGCCCCGCGCGATGGACACATCACCAACCTGCGCCTGGCTGAGGGCAACTATGTCAATGCCGGGCAGCCGGTGATGGCGCTGATTGACGACTCGACCTTCTACGTCCAGGCGTACTTTGAAGAAACCAAACTGCCACGCATCCGTGTCGGCGACCCGGTCAAGGTCTGGTTGATGAGCGCCGGCGAGCCCATGCAGGGGCACGTCGAAAGCATCAGCCGCGGTATCACCGACCGCAATGCCAACCCCGACAGTCAGTTGCTCGCCGAAGTCGAGCCAACGTTCAACTGGGTGCGCCTGGCTCAGCGTATTCCAGTGCGGATCAAACTGGACCAGGTTCCCGAGGGTGTGACCTTGAGCGCAGGCATGACCGCCAGCGTGCAGGTGCGTGAAGACCAGGTGCAGCGCTGACTGAACCTTAAAGGAACATACCGCCAGAGACTTCCAGACGCTGGCCATTGATCCAGCCGCCACCCTCGCCGAGCAGCAGTGCGACTGCCGCGCCGATGTCATCCGGCAAGCCCACCCGGCCCAGGGCGGTATTGCTGGCGATAAAGTCGTTGACCTCGGCGTTGTCGCGGACCACGCCGCCACCAAAATCGGTCTCGATAGCGCCCGGAGCGAGGATGTTGACGCGAATGCCCCGCGCGCCCAGTTCCTTGGCCTGATAGCGAGTCAGTACTTCCATAGCGCCCTTCATCGCGGCATAAGCCGCATAGCCGGGCAGGGCGAAGCGGGTCAGGCCGGTGGAAATATTGACGATCCGGCCTTGGTCGGCAATCAACGGCAACAACCGCTGAGTCAGGAAAAACGGCCCCTTGAGCTGGATATTGCACAGTTGGTCGAACTGCGCCTCACTGGTTTCGCTGAACGCTGCGTTGATGCCAATACCGGCATTGTTGACCAGAAAATCCAGCTGCTCGCGGCCAAACACCGACCTGAGGGTCTGGTGCAATTGCCCGGCGAAGCTTTCGAAGCTGCCACTGTCGCTGACATCCAGGGCCAGCATCGCGGCGCGCACACCTGACTGTTCCAGAGACTGCACCAGCGCCTGGGCTTCCTGCGCCTTGCTGTGATAGGTGGCGATAATGTCGATGCCCTGGGCCGCCAGGTGCAGCGCGGTATTTTTGCCCAGGCCGCGGCTGGCGCCGGTGATCAATGCGATTTTCCGATTCATGCTCTGTACCTCGGGGTGAGAGGGGAGAAGTCGAAGAAAGTCTATTGGTCGGCTGACTGCTGATAAATCCACGGATTTCGGAAATACTGGTCGGTACTTGCGAACAATCGAGCCTGCATTCATGAACAAGCTGGAGTTGTTGCGTACCTTTGTCCGGGTCAGCGAACTGTCGAGTTTCACCCTGGCCGGGGAGAGTCTGGGGCTACCGCGATCAACGGTCTCCGAGCAGGTCCGGGCCCTGGAGAGCCTGCTTGGTACGCGCTTGTTGAACCGCACCACGCGGCGAGTCCAGGCCACTCAGGATGGCTTGCACCTGTACGAGCGTAGCAAAGACCTGTTGTCGCGCATGGATGAGATCGAAGGCCTGTTCCACAGTGAAAAGGCCGCGCTTGTCGGTCGTTTACGGGTCGATCTGCCGACCTTGATGGCACGGCGCATCATCTTGCCCAACCTGCCGCAATTCATTGACTGTCACCCGGGGATCGAGCTGGAGATCAGTTGCACGGATCGTCAGGTCGACCTGTTGCGCGAGGGGTTCGACTGCGTGCTGCGCATCGGCACCTTGAGTGACCTGGACCTGATTGCCCGGCCGCTGGGTTTCCTCGCTCAGATCAACTGCGCCAGTCCACGCTATTTACAGCGTTATGGCGTGCCCGAGAGCCTGGCGGACCTGCATCACCACCAGTTGATCCACTATGTGAAAAACCTGGGCAGCCGCAGTCCGGGTTTCGAGTACCTGCAAGCCGGTGCCTTGCAGGTTCAGCCCATGGCCGGGGCCGTCACCGTCAACAGCACCGAGGCCTATGAAAGTGCCTGTGTGGCCGGGCTCGGTCTGATTCAGGCACCAGCGGCAGGGCTGCAAGGGTATCTGGATCGCGGCGAACTGGTGTCGCTGCTGGCGGATTTCGTTCCGCCGCCGATGCCGGTTTCGTTGCTCTATGCCAGACAACAACACGTGCCGCCGCGCCTGCGTGCGTTCATGGATTGGCTGGCAGCGTTGCTCGAACCTCGTCTGGACCCAGCGGCAGGCGGAAACTGAACAGAGTTCCGGCTTCCTGGCTTGAGATCACCTCCATTCGCCCACCATGGGCCAGGGCGATCTGGTTGGCGATGTAGAGACCCAGCCCCAGGCCGGATTGCACCGTGTCGTTCAGTGGGTGAGAAAACGGTTGGAACAGCTGCGCTTGTGCAGATTGATCTGCCGCTGCGGGATGGTTGCAGTACAGTTCGTCTTCGCTGGCCTTGTCGATCACGATGGTCTGATGACTGCCGCGAATCTCGTGGCACAGGGTAGAGGTCAGATCCAGCTCGCCGCCCACCTTGAGGCCAAAGCCCAGGGTGTCGAGCACCGCACAGGCGGTCCAGCTGTTGTCACTGACCCGGGCCACGGCCGAAAAAATCCGTACCCGCCGGCCAGGTTTTTCCATTAACCTTGGGCCTTGAGTCGCTCCATCAGAGAGAGACCACAACCGCCCCGCGTGCCAATCCCTTTCGTCCTGCGTCCTTGTGGATGCTTCAGTGAGGTTTGACATGCACATCACATCACAGGATATCTGTGCCGCCGCTGACCAGCTCAAGGGTTTTGTCGGCTATCACCGCAAGCTGGGCAAGCATATCGTGCGCTTCAGCGAAGACGCCTTCGGCATGGACGTCGCCGATGACAGCATCACCCCCAGCAGCGAATTCGTCTGGCAGGACGGCGAGGGCGAAGTCATGACCCTGAGCCGCGCACTGATCGAAATTCTCCTGGCGCAAAATGTCGATGAGCGACTCAATGTCAGTGAGCCATTGCGGGTTTACCTGCGTCGCCGCGACCTGCCGGAGATTGCCGCGCAACGGCGCCTGCGCGCGTAATCCCGGTAGGAGCGGGCTTGCCCCGCGATTGCGGTTTGTCAGCTACATCGCATCGCGGGGCAAGCC
>JBOICD010000258.1:0-5552 GCA_050739855.1 Pseudomonas sp. | reverse complement strand
GCGTAGAGCAATGTCACCGGGGTCAGGCTACTCAAACAGACGATAGCTCTGAACGTTAACGATCGGTGCATGGGGTTAGCCGTCCCTTCTGACTACAATTGATGAGACTGAGCGTAGATCAGAATCCGAGTGTGCGAATTCCTTTGAGCTGGTCCAGGCTGCCGTTCAGCGATCCGGCTGCCGACACGTTGTCACGCAGTACGACATTGAGGGTGGTGAGGTTTCTGACCTGGTTACCGCCGCCAAGCAACGTCGTGTTCTGCATCAGCCCACCCTGGGCCAGGCGTTGCATGGTACTGCCCTGGTTGTTGTTGGCCGTGATGTTCAGTTGCACACCGTTACCGGTCGAGGTAACGCTCAGCGCGCCCGCGCCATTGGAGCTGACCAAGGTCGAGCCTGCGGCCAGTGCCTGGCCCTGCTGTTGCGTGGAGGGCGCCTGGCTGGCCTTTGAGACGTTGATATCAACGTTGTTGTAGGCCGTGTTATTGTCGCCGGCAGCACGCACGACCTGAGTGACGCCTTCGGTGCTGTTGAGGCCGCTGCCGCCGGTGACGGTACCGGTGCCGGTGTTTTGCGAGCGCGCCGAGTCACTACCCTTTGCATCGATCATCGACACATAGAACTGTGGTTTGATGGTCGTTTGTTGAATTTGCATCGAGGAGGTTGCCCCGATCACTTCGCCATTGGCATTTTGCCAGGTGCTGGTCATGACGATGCCGAAACTGATGATTCGCCCCGGCATGACATAGCGGCCTCGCAGGTTCGCCAGTTCCTGATCCTTAAGTTCGATGGGTTTGAATGCCTGTGCCTGGGTCGGCAGGCTGGCGGCCAGGCACACTACGGCTAGCCACAGTGGAGTCTTCATTGCATGCTCCCGGAGCGTCGTGCTCCCTTATCATTAGAAGAGTCATTAGAAGAAGTCGCTTTGGATGAATCCGAAATCCATCAACTCTGCGTCTCGCACCGGGCTGAAGGTGTTGACGCGGTTCTTGGCGGTCAGTGGCAGAGGCGGGTCGAGCAAGGCATTGGTTTTGTCGTAACCCTTGCCGATGACGGCGAAGATGATGCCGTTCCAGCCTTTGACAAAGTCGTCGACCGAGTAGCGTTTATGACCGAGCACCGGATCACCGATATACACCCAGCCTTTGTCGACTTTTTGCATGACCACAAAATGTTTGTAGCCACGGACATCCATTAATACCACCACCGGAATGCGGATACTCTGCAAGGTGTCGGGGGCTACCCGGTAACCACGGGCACGCATGCCCAGACTTTCCACGTAACGCTTCATGTCGAGCATGGAGAAGCCCTGAACCCGGACAAGGTTGTGGTCAGAGTTCGCCAGCATGCCTTCGATGATCTGTTCTTCATTCACGTCCAGCCAGTAGGCCTGGCGCAATATGGTCGCCAGCGCCGCAGCGCCGCAACTGAAGTCGGTTTTCTGTTGCACCAGGTCGGCGAATTTGCGCTCACGTACACTCTGGATGGGCTTGTATATCACCGCACCACCCGGCAACACGGCAAGTGGCATCTGGGCCGCTTCGCTCTGGCTGGCCAGGCAAAGCAAAAACGCCAAGGCGATAATACGCATGATCGGACGCCTTCTGGTTCGGTTGAGAAAAGGCCCCCCGAAGGGGGCCTCCAGGCCACAGCAATCAGAACGATTGGTTGGAAATGGCCAGCGAGTTGCTTTGCTGGTTACCCACACCAGCAGCGACGTTGACGCCGAGGTTGCCGCTGCCGCCATTTACCGAACCACTCAGGATTGCAGTGTTGGTCACAGGGTTAGCCCAGCCAGTTGGGGTCAGCACTTGGTAGGAGTAGGTGTTGCTCAACTCAAAGGAGCTGCTTTCAGCAAACTTCTTCTCTTTCTCGAACTCAGACTCGGACGATTTGCTGCCCGATTTTTCGAACTTGGACTCGAACGATTTTTTGAACGAGGAGTTGTACTCTTTATCGAACGAGGATTCGGACTTTTTCTCCCAGCTTTTTTCGACATCTACGTCAAGTTTTGCGTTGAGCTCGGCTTCGACAGACTTAGTGCGACTGCCGCTGTGGTGATAGCCATTATCCCAGGAAACGGTCTTGCTGGCATCCACATCCACGTGCAACTTCGCTAGCAGATGAGCTTCCGAAGAAGCACTTGCTTCATGTTTCTTGGAGCCGTTTGCATCAAAGTGATTGCTGCCTTTAGCGCTCCAGCTGTTAGCGCCTTTCACTTCAAACTCCGACGATGAGCTCTTCTTGCCGCTTGCATAGGAAGACTTCTCGTAAGAGGACTCGCCACTGGCCGTTTTGGTAAACGTCAGGGTATCGACGCGGTAGGTCCGATCAGCGTCGTTGATCACGACCAGGCCAGGACCGGTTTGATTGGCAGACGCGGTGGCTGTTGCGTTACCGAGCGGGGCATTGGTGTTGGCAATTGCCATGGTGTTTTTCTGCTGGTTAAGGTCGCCGCCAGCAATGTTGATGCCCATGTTGCCGCTGCCTTCACTGCCCGATCCGCTCATCACCGCAGAGTTTGTGGCGCCGTGGTTGTAGACCTTGTTGTTGTTGCTGTATTGCGTGACTCTGGCGGTGGCTTCGGACGTGCCGAACACGAAGCTGTTATCGACGGCGCTGGAGTCGGAGCCAGCGTTTGCGATGGCGGCCGCGTTGTCTTGTTGGTTGCCGGCGCCTGCCGCTACGTTGACGCCGACGTTGCCGCTGGAGCCAGAGGCAGAGTCGCTCATCTCGGCTTCGTTGATAGTGCCGTTGTTGACGATCTTGTTATCGTAATTTCTCTGCTTGTCGTACGCATTGGCAGTGGCGTCGACATAGAACGCTTTTGGAGGAGGGTTGTGGTGGCCGTGATGATGGCCATGGCCACGCCGTTCGTCTTGCTCAGCTTGTACAGCAACAGCCATGACCGCAGCAATTGCGATAACCAGAGGCTTGATTGCCATCGAGGGTTTCATGGTGATTCTCCGTACTTTATTTTAGGTTAAGTGTTGTTCTTACCTGTTTGGGTCAATCCGCGACCCGGACGCTCAGGGTGTTGGCCATTCGGTTTCCCACCCCGGCGCTCTGATTCAACTGAATCACCCCACGGCTACCGGTGAATGCCTGGTCACTGGTAGTGACCTGGCGATGGCCGGGTGCAGAGTCAGTTGGATCGGAGCCGTTGATCAGCGCCACGTTCTGTTGCATGAGGACGCTGTCATCGATACTTTGCGGCTGAGTACTGAGGCTGATACGTAATGCGTTGGCTTGCTGGTTGCTGGCACCGGTGCTCTGGTTGACGCCCAGTGCGCCGCTGCCGTGGCTGAAGGCATCGCCCTGGATGCTGGACTGGGCATCGATGGCGGGGTCGACATGGGTGCGCAGGCGTTGGCGAACCTGAGTGGTCGCGCTGGCGCTATGGCCAACGGCGAATGCCCGCACGTTGGCTTGCTGCTGTAGATCGCCGGCAGCCTGGTTGACGGTGAGGTTGCCCTGGTACTGCTTGCCGGAACTGTCGATGGTGGCGTTATTGATCACAGGGGATTGGGCGAAGGCCGGTGCACTGCAAAAGGTGGCCAGAATCAGCAGCGTGTGCCTCATCTCACTTGCCTCCAGTCAGGATTTGCAGGGGCGCCAGGCCCTTCTGGACGCTTGAATTGACCATGTTGGAGATGCCGTTGCCGGAGCCTGTGGCGCGTCCGGCGGCCAGGTTGGGCAATTGGGTCTGGTTGCTGATATTGCCGCCCAGATTGTTGGTCTGTTGCGTAACCAGGGCGCTAATGCCTGCACCGCTGCTGATACCGGCAAAGTCACCATCGCTCAACTCGTTTGTTTGCTTGATGATCTGCGCGGACGGGTTGGTATTGACGGTGACCGGGCTTGGATCGGGAACGAGGGGCGCGCGCACGGCGTTGCGTATTTGTACATCGCGGGTGATGACGACGATGCCGTTTTCGGCCTGGACAGGCAGTATGAAGCTCGATCCCAATGCACATCCGACCAGCAGGATGCGATAAATGCCTTTATCAAATTTCTCCACGGCGGCAATTCCTTCTTCTGTGTGCTGGCCCTTTTCAGCGTTGCGAGGAAGACAGCAGAAGGTGTGCCGGTTTTTGTTATTTCCCAAGAATCAACAGGTTGAAGGCGTAATCGGCGCGTGTCGGAATTTTGTTGTATCAATCATGAGACATGCTCTTGCCAAACGGTCGCTTGGCAGGCCGCCGGCTGCGCCGGAAGGGTTTTTCAGGGGTTGTATCAGGGGATTAACACCACCACCGGTTTTGGGGAATGTCACGCAAATACGGGGCATTTGACCCAGTGGGGTGTATCAGTGGTCTAACACTCGGTGGCGCACGCCGGGGATTTGCCATTGAGTAAATGCTGCACGGCATTCAGGGCTGCCGCGCTGCGCTGGGCCCAGTCGCCGCCAATGACCTGCACAGGCTGGTGATTGCGCTGCAGCCAATCGAGGCTGTCAGCAAAAAACGCCTGACGTTGCTCCAGGGCAGGTTGGCAGCGCTGACCATCGCCGACCCAGCTGACACCCGCGGGGTCGAGCAGCAAGTGTAGGTCATAGCGGCGGGTAAGCAGGGCCTGTTCGATCCAGGCCGGGCAATCACCGAACAGTACCCGGCTCCAGAGCAGGTTGCTCAACAGGTGCGTGTCGAGGATCAACAGCTCGGGCTGGCGGGCACGGGCGGCGTCTTCCCAGGCCAACTGGCCGCGAGCGATTGCCGGAATATCGGCATAACAGGTGTCGCGGCGATGTTCGTCGATAAAGTGACGTACATACTCACTGACCAGTTCCCCACCGAAGTGGGCCTGGATTTCGCTGCTCAACCAGCTCTTGCCGCTGGACTCGGGACCACTCAGGACCAGGACCTTCATGCGTTGACCAACGCCGGATCGCGGCGCCACTCACGCCAGCCCTGCACGGCGATCAACGTGAACAGGGCATAGAGGGCCGCAGTCAGGTAGAGCGCTTTGTAGAGGAACAGGCCAACGAAGATCACGTCCAGCACGATCCATAGCGGCCAGCACTGCACGCGCTTCTGTGCCATCCACAGCTGCGCGACCAGGCTGAAGGCGGTCAATGCCGCATCCAGCCAGGGTTGTGCGGCATCGGTCCAGCTGGCCATGGCCGCACCCAACGCCAGACTGCCCAGCAGACCCAGGCCGAGGCCGAACAGCATCGCCTGGGTATCCAGGTGGGTTACCTGACGGGCTTCGCGCTGGCTGTCCGGCCGGGTCCATTGCCACCAGCCATAGAGCTGCAGCACGGCATAGACCAGTTGCAGGAGCATGTCCGAGTACAGGCGCACTTCAAAGAAGATCCAGCTGTAGAGCAGCACCATCACCAGGCCGATGGGCCAGCACCAGGGGTTCTGTTTGGTCGTGAGCCACACGGCGATAACGCCGAGCACGGCGGCGAACAGTTCGAGGCCGGACATCGGCGTTCCTTGGCAGGTTCGGGAGGAGGGCGGGGATTGTACCTTGTGGCACGGCAGATGCCACAACCCTGGCTGTGGGAGCGGGCTTGCCCCGCGATTGCAGTGTGTCAGCTACAGCAC
>JBOICD010000257.1:0-5606 GCA_050739855.1 Pseudomonas sp. | reverse complement strand
GCGCGCGATCAGGGTGTTGGTTCGTTCATCGACGCTCAACGCCCCCGCAGCGGCGTCGAATGGATCGTTGTCCATCAGCGCCTGGAACACTGCCGCGATGTCTGCCGCCTGGGCATAGTGAATCGGCAGCAGCTCTCGTCGCGTTTGCACCAGGCCGGCCGCCTGCTGACGGCCTTCCAGTAGTTGCCGTTCCTGCCCGGCCAGTTCGCCGATGGGCGCCACCAGCAGGACATTGCCTTCGGTACGCCGCTCCAAACCCTTGCTGCGCAGCACCAGGTCCAGCACCTGCTCCCAGGGCACATCCTGCAGGCGCAGGGTGACCCTGCCCTGCACCGCATCACTGGCGACCAGGTTGACCCCGGAAAAATCAGCCAGCACCTGCAACACCGAACGCACCTCGACATCCTGGAAGTTCAACGACAACGGCTCGCCCGCTGGCGCACTACTGGCCGACACCGCGCAAGCAGCCTGCAGGGTAAACAACCCGGCGAACACCGCCATATTCCATCCTGCCTTCATCTGTGACCTCCCTGGCCCACTGCTTTATCGCGCACCTGCAGGCTGCTTCAGACGCAGCGTTCGACGCCGCTCGATCCAGCCCTTGCCCACCACAAACACCTGCTCGGCTATTTCGAGCTGCCGCTCCTCGATGCCCACGACCCGCCCCCGATCACGCCCCAGGCGATCACCCAGTTGCAGGCGATGGACGACGCCAGCGACTTGCAGCAAGGCGAAGCGCACCTGACCACGGGCAAGACTGCCAATCATCTCGAACTGGTCGAGCGGCAAGGTTTCCAGGTACTGGCGGTGCTGCATCAGGGAGGAAGGCTCGAACGGACTGCGCGAAACGTCCGGCACCGTAGGTACAGGCTCTGACTCCAGTCCGGAAAGGCCAGAGACCACACTCGTCAACCGGCTGCGGTAGGCGCTGAGGTGTACCTGTAAACGCAGGTCCGCCTGCGTCGGCAGCAAAGAGAAATCCTGCACAGTGATGAGTCGAGGCAGGTACGCAAGGCCGTGGACAAAGGCAAGCAATGCCGGGTAAGTGCCTTGCAACTGAAGCTGCATGGGCAGCTCGATGTGCTGGTCATGGAGGATTTCCGCCAACAGTTCCACCTGTTCGACGAACACTCCGCTCGACTGCCCCTGATAAGCAATGCTTTCCAGCAAGTCGGCCAGGTCACCACCTGCGGCCAACCTCCAGCGCGCCTCATCAAGGCTCTGGTATGCCACAGCCAGTTGTGCCTCATGGGCGGCAAGCGCCTGCGCACCTACGGCCCTCTCTGCCTGCTCGATCCGCAAGACCTGCGACTGTTCAGCGCCTTGCTCGATCTCGATGAAAAGCACCCGCAGATGAACGATGTAAGCAAGCCCCAGCAGCAGCGCCAGACAACCCGCCAGCAATAGCGTCTGCCTGATCGGCGAGCCCGCCGCCCGCTGCTGCCATCGGGCGATGGCCAAGAGGTTCAAGACTCGCCCCTCAAGGCCACGCTCAGTTCGAACGCCTCCCCCTCATCCACTGCCTTCATTTGCTGCAACTCGGCCTTTCCGAGCGCACAAGCGAGGTTGCGTAACAGTTGCGCGACCAATGAACCGGAGTGCGCCAGCCCATGGATATGCAGGCGCGCACCTTGCCGCGTCAGCGCCGTGAGCTGCACCCCAGGGGGCACAGCGCGTTCAAGCTGCTCAAAAAGATCCACCAGGAACACGCGCTTGCCCTGCAGAGACTCCAGCGCCTGCAGCCTGCCCTGGATCCGCTCCTGCTCAGTTTTGTGCTGCGCTACTTGTGCCAGTTGGGTATCGAAGCCGTCGATAGCCTGCTGGATCGCGGCGTTTTCGACGATATGGCGCTGCTGCACCTGGCGCCCCAGATAATCCGTCAGCACGGTAATAAGTACCGCCATCAGCCCTACGCCGAACAGCGCCAGTTGCATGCGCCGGATACCGGCCTGAAGCTGTTGCTCCCGCCAGGGCAGCAGATTCAAGCCAGGCATCGATCGTCCTCGCGCATTGCCAACCCGCAAGCGACTGCAAGACACGGGGCCTGCGCCGTCAAAGCGTGGGACTGCAGACCCGGCGCCAGCACCAGATGCTTGAATGGATCGGCATGACGCACCTCCAGGCCGAGATGCTGCTGCAGTTGCCGGGGCAAGTCCGGATCCACCGCAGCGGCCCCCGCGAGCAGCAACTGATCTGGCAATACCCTTCCCGGGCTGGACAACAGGTAGTTATCCACAGCCGTCGCCAACGACTGCACAACGTCCCCCGGGGCAGGCATACGGACTTCGCGGCGCACCCACACAGGCCCTTCACCGCGCTCGTGAATGACCAGGAGATCGGCTTCGGCTTGCAGTAACAGGCCATCTGCCTGTAACACACGCTGCAAGGCGTGACTGTCGGGCTCAATCACACAGGCCCGCATACCAGCGGATTCAAGACTGGCCTGGAGAACATCCAGCAACGCCAGATGACAAGCGGCAACGACAACCCGCTGGTGCTGCGACTCGTCAGGATCAGGACCCATGACCTGAAAGTCGATGGCCGCATCCTCAAGCGCATAAGGAACGAACTGACCGGCATCGGTTGGCAGACGCTCGGCAATCGCTTCGTCGTCCAGATCAGCCGGCATCGACAGCAGCTTTTCGATCACCAGCCCGGCTGGCAGCGCAACGGCCGCTCTGCGCACCGATCCAGCGCTACGCCGAATCGCCCGGAGCAAGGCCGCCCCGACCTGCTCGGGATCAGCAATCCAGCCATTGTGCATGGCCGTCGCCGGCAAGGGCTCGAGTGTCCAGGCCTGCACGTTATAGCGGCCGCGGTGGCGGTGCAGGCACACCAGCCTGATGAACGGAGGGGTAATTTCCACCCCCAGAAGTGAACCGGCATCCTTGCCCAGGCGTCCAAGCATCGGTTTTCCCTTGATCGCTGCAGGTCAACAGGGGCTATGCCCCGTCAAACCTGGCTGATTCCCTGACGGGCGCGGCAATAACGCGACCGTGCGAAAAATGCTTATAATGCCCAACGTTTTTCCTTGTCCGCTGGCCCTGCGCGCAACCCACTCTTTTACCTGGACGCCCAAAAGCCTTGATACGCCTGCTGAAGTTCTTCTGGTGGTCTTTCGTCGCAGTCATTTGCGCAATCGTGCTCGGTCTGAGCGGCGCGTTTCTGTATCTTAGCCCCAGCTTGCCCTCGGTAGAGGCCCTCAGAAGCATCCAGTTGCAGATCCCTTTGCGGGTCTACAGCAGCGACGGCAAGCTGATCGCCGAGTTTGGCGAGATGCGCCGTTCTCCCATCCGTTTCGCCGACATTCCACCCCATTTCATCCAGGCTTTGCTCTCGGCCGAAGACGACAATTTCGCCAATCACTACGGGGTCGACCCCAGTAGCCTGATGCGTGCTGCAACACAATTGCTCAAGTCCGGGCACATCCAGACCGGCGGCAGCACCATCACCATGCAGGTGGCGAAGAACTTCTTCCTCAGCAGCGAACGCAGTTTTTCGCGCAAAACCAACGAAATCCTCCTGGCCTTGCAGATCGAACGCGAGCTGACCAAGGACGAGATCCTCGAGCTGTACGTCAACAAGATCTACCTGGGTAACCGCGCCTACGGCATCGAAGCTGCGGCCCAGGTGTATTACGGCAAGTCGATCCGGGACATCAGCCTGGCGCAGATGGCCATGATCGCCGGTCTGCCCAAGGCGCCGTCGCGCTTCAACCCGCTGGCCAACCCGGTGCGCGCTAAAGAGCGCCGCGACTGGATCCTCGGGCGTATGTACAAACTGGGCAAAATCGACGAAGCCAGTTACCAGGCCGCCCTGGCCGAGCCGATCAACGCCAGCTACCACGTGCCGACGCCAGAAGTCCGCGCCCCGTACATTGCCGAGATGGCCCGTGCCGAAATGGTTGGCCGGTACGGCAGCGACGCCTACACCGAAGGTTTCCGGGTCACCACCACAGTACCGAGCGACCTGCAGGAAATCGCCAACAAAGCCGTCCTCGATGGCCTCAGTGCCTACGATGAGCGCCATGGCTATCGCGGCCCTGAAGCCCGCTTCCCGGGCAAGACCCGCGCCGCCTGGCTGCAGGAACTCGGCAAACAGCGCCCGCTGGGCGGCCTGGAGCCAGTGATTGTCACTCAGGTCGACAAGACCGGCCTGCAGGTGCTGACCCGTGCCGACAGCCTGGAGCAAGTGGCCTGGGACACCATGAAATGGGCTCGTCCGTTCCTCAACACCAACAGCCAGGGGCGTGCGCCGCAACAGCCTTCTGACGTCGCCCAGGTCGGCGACCTGATCCGCGTCCAGCGCCTGGACAACGGCAACCTGAAGTTCAGTCAGGTGCCGGGCGCGCAAAGTGCGCTGGTCTCGCTCGACCCCAACAGCGGCGCCATACGCGCCCTGGTTGGCGGCTTCTCCTTCGAGCAGAGCAACTACAACCGCGCCATGCAGGCCAAGCGCCAGCCGGGCTCAAGCTTCAAGCCTTTCGTCTACAGCGCAGCGCTGGACAACGGCTACACCGCCGCCAGTCTGGTCAACGACGCGCCGATCGTGTTCGTCGATGAATACCTGGACAAGGTCTGGCGCCCGAAGAACGACACCAACACCTTCCTCGGGCCGATCCGCATGCGTGAAGCGCTGTACAAGTCGCGCAACCTGGTGTCGATCCGCTTGCTGCAGGCCATGGGGGTCGGCCCGACCATCGACTACATCAGCAAGTTCGGTTTCAACAAACAGGACCTGCCGCCCAACCTGTCCCTGGCCCTGGGCACCGCCACCCTGACCCCGATGGAAATCGCCACCGGCTGGAGCACCTTTGCCAACGGCGGTTACAAGATCACTCCGTACCTGATCGAACGCATCGAAAGCCGCAACGGTGAAACCCTGTTTACCGCCAACCCACCACGGGTGCCGCAAGCGGAACAGGTGGAAGCCGGTATCGCAGCGCCAGAACTGCCAATCAGCACTCAATTCCCCGGCGAAGCGGCTGCCACGCCTGCCAGCAACCAGCCTGCCTTCCCGCAGGCGCCAGCAGTGGCCGAACGCATCATCGACGGCCGCACCACCTACATCCTCACCAGCATGCTCCAGGACGTGATCAAGCGCGGTACCGGGCGACGCGCCCTGGCCCTGGGCCGCACTGACCTTGCGGGCAAGACCGGCACCACCAACGAATCCAAGGACGCCTGGTTCTCCGGCTACAACGCCGACCTGGTGACCACCGTCTGGAGCGGTTTCGACCAGCCTGAAACCCTGGGCCGCCGTGAGTACGGTGGCACCGTGGCATTACCGATCTGGATGAACTTCATGGGCCCGGCGCTCAAGGACAAACCTAGCCACGCCCCGGCCGAGCCGGAAGGCATCCTCAGCCTGCGGGTTGACCCGGTCAGTGGCCGGGCGGCAACGCCGAGTACGCCGAACGCCTACTTCGAGCTGTTCAAGGCCGAGGACACGCCGCCATCGGTCAACGAGCTCAATGGCTTGGCGCCGGGCAGCCCGCTGCCGGCGGATGAAGCGGCGCCGATCGATCTGTTCTGACCGGCCATCGGTGGGAGCGGGCTTGCCCCGCGATGCGATGCGACTGATGCACCGCAATCGCGGGTCAAGCC
>JBOICD010000256.1:0-5610 GCA_050739855.1 Pseudomonas sp. | reverse complement strand
CGACCATCTGGCAAGCCGACAACAGCAGGCTCACGCCGAGCAGCGACAGACGTTTCATTGGCCGTTACCGTCAATGATCGAGACGGTCGCGGTACGCCCGGCGATCATGCGAAAATCCGCCGGCACGTCATCGAAGGCGATCCGTACCGGAATCCGCTGGGCCAGACGCACCCAGCTGAAAGCCGGGTTGACGTTGGGCAGCAGGTTGGCACCGCTGCTGCGGTCACGGTCTTCGATACCCGCCGCAACGCTTTGCACATGCCCGCGCAGGCGGGCGTTGTCGCCCATCACGCGGATATCCACAGCCTGACCGATGTGGATACCACCGAGCTTGGTTTCTTCGAAATAGCCATCGACGTGGTAGGACGCGCTGTCGACCACCGCCAGCACCGGTTTGCCGGCGCTGACAAACTCGTGGGCACGTGGCGCCCGGTCGTTGAGGTAGCCATCCACCGGGCTGCGCACCACCGAGCGGTCGAGGTTGAGTTGAGCAGCGTCCACCGCGACCTGGGCTTCGGCCAGTGCCGATTGCGCGCGCGCCTCGCGGGACTGACTCTCTTCCAGTTGCTCTTGCGCAACCAGGTTGCCCAGGCCACGGTTACGCCGTGCCTCACGCTGAGCCTGGGCCAGGGTTTCCTTGCGCTCGGCCAGGGTCGCCTGGGCGTGGCGCAGGGCGAGTTTGAAACGGTCCTGGTCGATGGTGAACAGCACGTCGCCACGCTTGATCACCTGGTTGTCGCGGACCTCGACCTGCTGGATCAACCCGGAGACGTCCGGGGCGATCTGGATCACGTCGGCACGGATATGCCCGTCCCGCGTCCAGGGGGCGAACATGTAATACATGACCATCTGCCAGACCAGTACGGTCGCCAGTGTCACTACCAGCAGGGTCAGGACCACGCGGCCCAGGGTCAATAATGGTTTTTTCATGGCAGCATCAGGTTTCGGCAAAAGTGGTCGACCGTGCCGAGCAGCACGGCGTAAAGCGCAACGTTGAACAACGCCCGGTGCCAGACCAGACGGTAGAAATGCACACGGGTAAGCACCGCGTGCACCCCGAGAAACAACAGGTAGGTGAGGACCATCATCACCAGCAGCGTGGGCAGGAACACCCCGCTGATATCCAGTTCACCGATCACAGAGGCGCTCCATCGATACCGTAAGGCAGTTGCGGCTGGTCGTCAGAGGGTTCCAGCACCACCTCGACACCTGGCAACAACGCCAGGCGCAAGCCGCTCAAGGCATGCAGCAGGTGCACGCGGGCGTCGGCGCTGTCAGCCAGGTCATTGAGGTTCAGGCCGCGGCGGGCGCGCTCCATGCTCTGCAGCAGTACTTCGGGGGCATGCAGGCGACGACGGGCGTCGAGGCAGGCCTGAAAGTGCTCACCGACCTCCTCCACCACCCGCTCCAGGCGCTGGCGTGGCTGAGCGCCGACCCGTGGCATATAGGCCAGCAAGTCGAGCAGGTTCAGGCCCACGCGCAAATCGCGCAAGGCGCTGCCGGTGTCCTGGCCGGTCTGGGTCAGGCGCGGCAGGTGCTGCATCAGGCGGTCGAGCATCTGCACGCCGAGGCGCCGGTGTTCGGCCAGGGTCGCAGGCAGAGTCATGCCGACGATGTCGTGCCAGCTGAAACGCGTCAGGCGTTTGGCCGCCAGCTCGACGCCGAACGGACGCATCACCAGGGTCCAGAGAAAGGCGAACAACAGCCCCACCGGCCCGGCCAGGTTGGAGTTGATGAAGGTCAGGAAGTTAGCGTCGTAAGCGCCCTGGATACTGATGAACGAGGCGGTGTTGACGATGGTCAGCAAAGTGCCCAGGTAGAACTGCGGCTGTACCGTCAGGGTGCCGACGCAGATGAAGGGTACGGCAAAGGCCAGCACCAGCATCGGGAAGTCGTGCAGGTTGGGCAGCACTAGGAACAGGTAGAGGCTGGCGAACACCACCGACACCGCAGTCCAGAAAAAGAAGCGGTAAATCTGCGGCGCCGGATCGTCCATCGCCGCAAAGAAGCTGCACGCCACGGCGGCCAGAATCACCGCGCTGCCGCCGTCGTTCCAGCCCGAGAGGATCCACAGGGTGGTGGCGGCGATGATGGCGGTCACGGTGGAGAATACCGAGTAGAACATCAGGCCACGGTCGAAGAACGGTGTCAGCCGCCCCAGGCGCCAGTGCCGGTACACCGCGCGCCAGGGCGACAGGTCTTCGTTGCGGATGGCGTGTTGCAGGCTGCAGCAGTCCTGCCACAGATCGACCCACTCGGCCAGGCGGTAGAGCGCGTTGGACAACAGCAACGCCGCGCGCTGGTCGAGGGCTGCGGCACTGGGCTGCATAGCTTCAAGCTGTGCCCGCAGGGTTGACCAGCGGCTCGGCGCGGCGTCGCTGGCGGTACTCTTCAACCATTCACGGGCCTGCTCCAGCAACGGTTGCAGCTGAGAGGCCTGGACCGGCGCGCGCGCCTCGATAGCCACCAAGGCATCGTCCAGCGCATCGACCACCGGCAACAGGTGGATCATGCGGCCACGCAGTTCGCGGGCATTTTTCACCGTCTGCGGACGCGTGCCCTCATGGGACAGCTGGCCGATCATCAGCTCCAGCGAATTGAAGGTGGCAACCATCGCCGCACGCGAGGTGCCGACGGTCTCGGCCGAAACGCTACGGGCGAGAAAGGTGTCGCTGTAGCGGATCGCTTCGTTGAACCAGTTGCCGGTGGCTCCCACCAGCACCGGGGTCAGGCGCCGGGGCCAGAAGATCGCTCCGACTACCGCGGCACAGACGATACCCAGGCAGATTTCCTGGGCCCGCGACGAGGCGATGTCGAACACCCTCAGCGGATCGTCGACCACCGGCAAGGCGATCATCGGCAAGGTGTAGCCAGCCAGCATCAGGGCATAGCTGTTGGCAGTGCGCAGGTGCAGAGAAAGAAACAGCAAGGTGCCGGTCCACAGGGCAATGGCCACGGTCAGCAGCACCTGCGTCTGCACCAGCAGCGGCACCATGAACACCGCGCCAGCCGCGCCCAGCAGGGTGCCCATGGCACGGTACAGCGCCTTGGAGCTGGTGGGGCCGACAAACGGGCTGGAGACGATGTACACCGTGGCCATGGCCCAGTAAGGCCGCGGTAGTTGCATGAGCAAGGCGATGTACAGGGCGATCATCGATGCCGCGAAGGTGCGCACGCCGTAGAACCAGTCGCGCGCGGGCGGCATGGCGCTGAAAAAAGCCTTCACGAAGGCACTCCCGGAGTGCATTGAGCAGCCTGTTCGAAAGTCATAGGGGGAGAGCCACATTAATAGCTTGCTAACTATCAATGTTCATCGATCAACATCCCCGACGTCAAGCACCGCTGACAGGCGCCACGCTCAGGGCTGCAGTTGATCTTCCAGCTTCATGGTCAGGGCCAGCGAACTGCCCATGGCAATGGCCTGGTCACGCCAGAACAGGTAGCGCAACGCGTTCTGGGAAACACTGAAGTGCACCGCCAGCTCTTCAGCGGCTTGCATCACCCCGGCCACGGCCGCCAGTTCCAGCCAGTACACGCCGGCCTTCTGGTCGGCTGCCACGGTCTGCCCGTGCAGCAGCCGGTAGCCGACTTCAAAACGGCAGCGCGCCTCGCCGCGCTGGGCGCCGCGCAAGAACCAGTGGTAGGCCATGTGCAGGTCGACCTTCCACGCCTGCACTTCGCTGTCGCAGATTTCTTCCTCGTAGAGATCGCCCAAGGCCGCGGCCGCCTGTTCCAGACCGCGCTCGAAGGCTTGTTGGTAATACTCGGCCGCACTGGCATAAGCAACCTCCACACCCTTGCCGAAATAATACTGCTGGCCGAGGTTGAACCAGGCCGGCGCACTGCCCTGCAACGCCGCCATGCGCAGCAGATGCCCGGCCAGCGTCGGGTCGGCGCGCCAGTATTTGCCATTGAGCCAGATCCAGCCCAGGTCGTTGAGTGCGGCAACACTGCCATCCAGGGCCTGGGCACGCAGATCGCTGTACAGCGCCTGCAGGTCGCTGGCCTCCTCGAGGCGGCTGATCAGGATGAAGCTTTCACCCACTGCTGCCCGCTGGCTGGGTATACCCACACCGGCGTACAACCGCTCCAGTTGGCTGGAACGGCCAGACACCGCAATGATGCGCTCGGGAAGCAGACGCTCGAGCAGTGGGAAAATGTTGCTGGCAGCTGACATGTTCATCCTCATTGAACAACCCGCCGAAGCGAAGGCAGGAGTAATGAGGCGTGATTCTGCGCAAAGCCACGACAAAACCTGTCGCGAACGATTCGGTTGAGGCAAATCAACTGCTTCATCCTTGATCTGATAGATAAATGGCCAATTGCCATATCTTTCCACTAGGCACATGCTACAACCGCAAGCCTAGACAAGGACGCCACACTTTGCCCTCCGCCACGACCCGCGCCACGCTCAGCCGTCAATGGGAGTTGCTGCGCCAACTGCCCAGCCGCTCACCCGGTACCACCAGCGCCGAGCTGGTAGCTCGCCTGAAAGACGCCGGCTTTACCATCAGCAAACGGACCATTGAACGCGACTTGAACGAGCTGTCGCTGATTTTTCCGTTGGAGCGCAACGACAAGAGCATTCCCTACGGCTGGCATTGGGCGGCCAATGCCGGCTTTCGCCAGTTGCGCGTGCTCAACAACGCCAGCGAAGGCCTGCGCGACTTTGATCTGCAGGCCTATCTGCGCAGCGATGCCCTGCAGTTTGGCGATACCGACAAGATCGAGTTGCAGGCCTGGATCAGCGACAACCTGGCGCGCCTGGTGCGTGAAACCCCGCTGTCGGCAGACATGCAACTCACCCAGCTGGAGCACGGCCACTGCCTGCGTGCGACGGTGAGCAACGGCTGGCAACTGCGCTGGTGGTTACTCAGCCAGGGCGACGGCCTGATCGTCGAACAGCCCCTGGCCCTGCGCCAGCAGATCGCCGAAACCCTGAGCAACGCTGCGGCGCAGTACCGGACCACCTGAGCCGGTCAGCGCTGCATCCCCCAGCGGCGCACGGTAATGCGCTCCAGGTTGTTGAACACCAGGCTTTCCACCAGCAGGCCGATCAGGATCACCACGGCCAGCCCGGCGAAGACTTTGTCGGTGTACAGCTCATTGCGGTTCTGGAAGATGTACCAACCCAGCCCACCTTTGCCACTGGTGGCGCCGAACACCAGTTCGGCGGCGATCAGGGTGCGCCAGGCGAAGGCCCAGCCGATTTTCAGGCCCGAGAGAATCGACGGCAGTGCGGCCGGGATCAGGATGTGCAGCACCAGGCGCAGGCCGCGCAGGCCATAGTTGCGCCCAGCCATGCGCAGGGTTTCCGACACGCCGAGAAATCCGGCATAAGTGTTCAGGGCCAGGGCCCAGAGCACCGAATGCACCAGGACGAAAATCAGGCTGTTGTCGCCCAGGCCGAACCAGAGCAAGGCCAGCGGCAGCAGGGCAATGGCCGGCAACGGGTTGAACATCGAGGTCAAGGTGCTGAGCAGATCACGGCCGAACTGGGTCGAGACCGCCAGGGTGGTCAGGCCGAACGCGAGGACAATGCCCAGCAGATATCCCTTGAGCAGCACCACCAGGGAGACGCCGACCTTGGCCGGCAATTCGCCCGTGACC
>JBOICD010000255.1:0-5626 GCA_050739855.1 Pseudomonas sp. | reverse complement strand
CAGATCGCCATCGCTGAACGGGTTGTTGGTGGTCATCGAAGAACCGAACAACGAAGTCAGAGCGATATCGGCCTTGCTGTTCTTGGCGATCTGCGAGTTGGCATTCTTGCTTGCCTGGGTTCGCTCGTTGAGGGTGATGGTGATGATGTCACCGACCCGGAACGCCTTGCGGTCGCTGTACAGGTTCTGATCGAAACCGGCCTGGTAGATCGAGCCGTTGTTGGCCGCTGCCGGCAGTGGCGTACGCGGCAATACCGGCGCGTAGTACGGATCATTGGGCTTGGGCGTCGGCGCAACGCAGCCGGCCAGCACGCTGATCCCACTCAGGGCAAGTACGCAAAACAAACGACTCATGACTCTGACCTCACGGTGTAACAGGCGCCGTTAAAGCGACCTCGAAGACTTCACTTACAGGTTCTGGGTAACGAACGAGAGCATCTGGTCGGCGGTGGAAATGACCTTGGAGTTCATCTCGTAGGCACGCTGGGTGGTGATCATGTTGACCAGTTCTTCCACGGTGCTGACGTTGGAGTTTTCCAGGGTCTGCTGCTGGACCACACCGAAACCGTTCAGGCCCGGTGTACCGACTTGCGGCGCGCCGCTGGCGGCGGTTTCCAGGAACAGGTTGCCACCGGTTGCCTGCAGGCCGGCCGGGTTGATGAAGTCGGCAGTCTGGATGTTGCCGATCACCTGCGCCGCCGGGTTGCCTGCGGTGGTGATCGAAACGGTGCCGTCACGGCCCACGGTGAACGTCTGCGCCTCAGGCGGCACGACGATCGCCGGCTCCAGGGCGAAACCGCTGGCGGTGACGATCTGGCCGTCGGAGTTCAGGTGGAAGGTACCGTCACGGGTGTAGGAGACAGTGCCATCGGGCTGCAGGATCTGGAAGAAGCCGCGGCCATCAACGGCCATGTCCAGCGGGTTCTCGGTGGTCTGCAGGCTACCGGCGTTGAAGTTCTTCTGGGTGCCGACAATGCGCACACCGGTACCCAGCTGCAGGCCCGAAGGCAGCTCGCTGTCCTGGGTCGACTGGGCACCGGCCTGGCGACGGGTCTGGTACAGCAGGTCCTGGAACTCGGCACGATCACGCTTGAAGCCGGTGGTCGAGACGTTGGCCAGGTTGTTGGAAATGGTGGTCAGGTTCATGTCCTGGGCGGACAGACCGGTTTTACTGACCCAAAGAGCCGGAAGCATGCTGTTCTCCTCGCGCGCCTGTTTTACGGCGCTACGTCTGTGTAATTAGCCGATTTGCAAAACCCGAGCCATGGCTTCGTCGCCTTCCTTGGCCGTGGTCATCATCTTGATGTGCAGTTCGAATTGACGCGACAACGCCAGCACCGAGGTCATTTCCTCGACGGCGTTGACGTTGCTGCTTTCAAGGAAGCCCGACACCAGCTTGACGTTGGCATCAGCCACTGCTGGCTGGCCATTGCTGGTATGGATCAAACCGTCCAGGCCTTTGGTCATGGTCTTGAGGTCAGGGTTGACCATCTTGATCCGGTCGACTTCGGCCATTACCCGCGGCCCCTCGCCCATGGCGCGGATGGTGATGGTGCCATCTTCACCGACTTCGACCTTCTGCTCTGGCGGCACGGCAATCGGCCCGCCGTTACCCATGATCGGCATGCCGTTGCCGGCACGCAGCACACCCAGGGCATCGATGTTCATGCTCGCGGTACGCACATAGGCTTCGCTGCCATCCGGTGCCTGCACGGCGATAAAGCCGTCACCACCAACAGCCACGTCCAGGTCACGCCCGGTTTCCAGCATCGAGCCTGGCGAGAAATCCGTTGCCGGGCGCTCGGTCATGGCATAGGCACGCGCCGGAAAGCTGTCACCAAACACCGGCATCGAGCGCGCCTGTTCCAGGTCACGCTGAAAGCCGGTAGTGGAAATGTTCGCCAGGTTGTTGGCATGCGCCTTCTGCGCCAGCGCGTTCTGGCTGGCACCGGTCATGGCCACGTACAGCATCTTGTCCACAGTATTTCTCCCCTGCGCTGGCGAACACTTGCCGCTCGCCGCTGCTTTGCAGTGCTTGAAGCAAGTTTCAAACCAACTTTGCAGAAGTGGCCAAAAGCCCCGCCAGACAAGGACTTGATCGCCGCACAGGCGTGCAGCCGGGAGACGCGCCGTCGAAATTACGGCGCCAGCTTGCCGCTAGCGGCAAGCCTCAGTAGTCGCGGCACGCCGCGTTGTTGAAGGGGCCGGCAAAGCGCTTCCAGCCATCGCCCGGAGAAAACTGGGCACAGACCAGGCGCCCATCCGCCTGGCTTTCCCAACGATACCAAGGTGCGGCATCAGCCCTGACCTGAGTCATCAGCAGCACCGCGAACACCGCTAATGCCAATCGTTGCAACATGATCGATACCTCTGAAACGACAGACCCCTTCCGAGAAAGGGGTCCGTCCACACCTATCGCTTCACAGCGGCATCAGGTCATCTGAATGATGGTCTGCATGATGGTGCTCTGAGTGGAGATGGTCTTGGCGTTCGCCTGGTAGTTGCTCTGCGCCTTGATCAGCTCAACCAGCTCGGTGGTCAGGTTGACGTTGGAGGCCTCCAGCGAGTTGGAGGCGATAGCGCCCAGAGTGCCGGTCTTCGGCGCGTCGATACCCGGGATACCCGAGGAGTACGTCTCGGCCCAGCGCGTACCACCCATAGGCTGCAGGCCCTGCTCGTTGGCGAAGGAAGCAATGGCAACCTGACCGATAGCGCGCGACTGCTGGTTGCTGAAGCTGGCGAACATCACACCACTGGAGTCGATGCTCAGGCTCGACAGAATACCAGTAGCGTAACCGTCCTGGCTCTGCGACAGACGCGTGGTCGGGGTGTTGTAGGAGGTGGTATCAGTCATGTCGATGGCGATACCACCGGCGCTGGCCTCGGAACCGTTGGAACCCCACACCGGCGGCTTGGCATTCGGATTGGTAACGGTGGCAGGTATCCAACCGGTCAGCTTGAAGACCTTGTTCACCACTTCGTAGCCAGAACCTGCAGCACCCGCGGTCATGGTGTCGACACTACCGTCAGGCTTGAAGGTGATGGTGCCTTCCAGAGGCACCGGCGGCTCCTGGGCAGGATCGAGCGGGTTGCGACCATCGATCAGGGTGTAAGACTTCCACTCATTGGTGTTGGTCTTGACGTAGTACTGATCCATGACGTGCTCGTTACCCTGGCTGTCATAGATCTTGGTGGCGAAGGTCTTGTTCCAGGTGGTGTCGTCGGTTGGATCGAACGTGGCGGTACCCGGAATGACCTTGTCCGACGAGTTCAGGTTGATCCCCTGATCGATCGAGGTGGTGGACTTTGGCGCCAGCGCCGAGGTGTCGATCTTCAGGTCGGTCAGCACGCCGTTGATGATCTTGCCGTTCCCATCCACACCGTAGCCACGCAGACGCAGGCCATCAGAGGTCACCACGTAGTTGTCCTTGTTGGTCTGGAAGGCACCGGCGCGGGTGTAGCTGAGCGAGCCGTTGTCGCTCAGGACGAAAAAGCCCTGGCCCTGGATACCCATGTCCAGCACGTTGCCGGTGTTGGTGATATCGCCATTGGTGAACTGCTGCGATACCGAGGCCAGACGTACGCCGTTACCAACGCTCTGGCTGCCGACGCCGAGCTTGTTGGCCGAGTAGACGTCGGCGAATTCCGCACGCGACGACTTGAAACCGGTGGTGGCAACGTTGGCAATGTTGTTGCCGGTCACGTCCAGTTGTTTATTGGCTGCATAGAGACCGCTAAGGCCGATATTGAATGACATCTTTCACTCCTTGTGCCGCGTTAGCCGGCTCTATATACCGATGGTTTGGACTTTGGACAGCGCAATGCTGCCCAGGCCGGCAAGATTGAGCATCATCTCGCCGCCGGTCTGACTGATGGTGACGCTGCTGACCGTGGCCGGCAGCATGGTGTACATGTCCAGCTGCTTGCCATCGATGGTAGTCTTGGCGGCAAAGGTGTAGGTGCCTGGATCGACCTTCTCACCCGCGTTGTTGGTGCCATCCCAGACGAAGGCGGCATTGCCGGCCTTCTGCTCGCCCAGGTCGATGGTCTTGACCACCTTGCCATCCTTGTCGGTGATGGTGACGGTGGCATTGCTCAGCGACTGCGGCACCACCACCGAGCCGTTGAAGCTCTTGGTGGTATCGACTACGGCCTTGTCGGTCTGGGCGATCACCGAGCGACCAACCAGCGACGACGCCTGCAACGCCTGGGACGATTTGTAGTTGCCGGAGATCGCGGTCACCGACTCATTGAGCGTGGTGATGCCTTCCAGGCTACTGAACTGCGCCAGCTGGGCGACGAACTCGCTGTTGTCCTGAGGATCGAGCGGGTTCTGGTTACGCATCTGGGTCACCAGCAACTGCAGGAACGCATCCTTGCCCAGGGTCTGGTTGCCGGTCTTGCTGTTGGTTGCCGAAGCAACGCCAGTGGAGTTGGTCTCGGAGGTCTTCTTGACCGACGCCTTGAGCACGTCGTTCAGGTTTACACCGGCAGTGGTGTCGTTAACGCTTGCCATTGGCTTCGTCCTTTATCACTGACCCAGGGTCAGGACCTTCTGCATCATGGTCTTGGCCGTGTTCATCAGCTCGGCGTTGGTCTGGAACGAGCGGCTGGCAGAAATCATGTCCGCCATCTCCTCGACCACGTTGACGTTCGGGTAGTAGACATAACCGTCTTTGTTCGCCGCCGGGTGGTTCGGCTCGTAGCGCGCCTCAAGGTTGCTTTGATCTTCTACAACGCCCAGCACCTGGACGCCCTGCCCGGCAGCATCCTGATCCTGGAACAGCGACTGACTGACACCGCCCTGGGCTTGCTGGAACGTGGTGGCAAACACCGGGTGACGGGCACGGTAGGTCTGATCGATGCTCGACGAGACGGTTTCGGCGTTGGCAATGTTCGAAGCGACGGTGTTCAGACGCGTGGTCTGGGCACTCATGCCGCTACCGGCAATGTTGAAGACACTGGCGAGGGACATGACTTACTCTCCGCGCAGGGCCGATACCAGCCCTTTGAATTTACTGTTGAGCAGCGTGAAGCTGGCCTGGAAGCCTACGGCGTTTTCCGCGTAGCTCGACTGCTCGAGCTGGGCATCGACGGTGTTCTGGTCGATCGACGGCTGCATCGGCGTGCGGTACTGCAGGGTTTCATCACCCATGCTCAGGCCTTCAGCCTCGATGTGCCGGGCGTTGGTACGATCCAGCGCAAAATGACCCTTGCTGGTCTTCTCGGCCTGGGCCGCCAGGACCGAAGCGAAGTCCATGTCACGCGCCTTGTAGTTCGGCGTGTCGGCGTTGGCGATGTTGTTGGCCAGCACCTCGGCGCGCTGGGCGCGAAAGCCCAATGCCTTTTCGTGGATGCCGAGCGCTTTGTCGAAGCTGATGCTCATGTCGGGGAAACCTTCGAAGGTTTTTCGTTGACTGAGCTAGAGCAAGAGCCATGCCAAAAAACAAAAACCCCGTAAATACGGGGCTTTGAGTGATTTTCCGCTGGCGGCAATGCCAGAAAAGCGGCAAAGGATTTCCGCTCGGCGCCAGCAAAGCGGCAATTTGCTGGCTTAGGATTTTGCGGGAAAGAGCTTACCTGTGGGAGCGGGCTTGCCCCGCGATGCAGTTTGTCAGTCACATCG
>JBOICD010000254.1:0-5629 GCA_050739855.1 Pseudomonas sp. | reverse complement strand
CGGCCTTGAGGCTGCCCGGGGCGTAGTAGATGCCCGCATGGATGACGCCACTGTTGTGACCGGTCTGGTGCCTGGCCAGGCTCGCTTCCTTTTCCAGGATCAGCAGCGAAGCGCCTGGCTGGCGTTCGAGGAGCGCCATGGCGGTGGCGAGGCCGACGATGCCGCCGCCGATGATGCAGTAGTCGTAAATCATGCAGGTGTCACCTTGGCTTGTTCTTGTCAGAGAGTCTGCTTATCAGGTTGTCAGACTAAGTCGGTCAAACAAAAGGGCGCTATGCACCAGCGCCCGCTATTCATGGCAGTTCAAGGGTTCAATCGATGCTTGGCAATTCCAGTTTCAGGCGTTTGGCCGAGGCGCGCAGGTGGGCTTCGGCGCAGGCCGCCGCCGCATGACGATCGCCGTCGGCGATGGCCTGGTACAGCGCCTGGTGCTCGCGGTTGGCATCTGCCGAACCGCCCACCGAGTGGGCTGCCGAGTTTTCCCAGGCGGTTTTGCGGGCGGCGGCCAGCTGGCCACGGAGAAAGTCGTGGAAGGCCACGAAATAATCGTTTTTGCTGGCGTCGGCGATGGCGCGGTGGAACTCGACATCGGCAGCGGCCGCAGCGGCAAAGTCGCTGCGCTTGTCGAGCATCTCCTGCAGGGCCTTGTTCATCCGCGCAAGGTCGGCAGCATCGCGGCGCTGGGCGGCAACCGAGGCAGCCTGGGTTTCGATCCACAGGCGCACTTCGAACATCTGCACCAGGTCCGGGCGCCGACCCTGGCCGGAAGGGAAGCGGAACACCGTGCCGGTCGGGGTTTGCGAAATGTACGAACCCAGGCCGCGACGGGCGATCAACACACCATCGGCCTTGAGCTGGGCCACCGCCTCGCGCACTACCGAGCGGCTGACGTTCAGCTGTTCGGCCAGTTGCTGTTCGGTGGGCAGGCGCGATTCGGCCGCCAGGCGCCCGGAATCGATCTCTGCACGGATGGCACCGACGACGCGTTCAACCAGCGTATCGGGGCGCTGAAGCTCAAGCATGGGGTATTGCTCATTAATCAGGTTGTCAGACAATGATGATTGATGGGCCGCTTGTCAATACCAGAGCGCGTTGCTCGCTGGGGCTGGCCAACCGATGCCTGGTATTTTTGCCAGTTGTTAAATTCAATCGCAAGTCGCAGTGTCAGGCAGTCTTCGCACCTTCAAGGTACGACAATGCATGCTAACAGTCCCACGCTTACAGCGACTGACCCTCGTGGCAACATTGTCCGCTCGGTTGCCTATTTACGCTTACAGCATGCAGATCCACTGAGGCCTTGCACGACCCGATCACTGTTCAGTGCCGCCGGCTATCTGAGGCACAGTCAGGATCCACGTTTGTTTGCGCAGGCGCGAAGTAACCCTGAGGGGTTGTTCAATGTCACTCGCGTGTGCGGCCTCTCGGGCAACCTGTTGGGGCAGGATCTGGCGGATGCGGGGCACCAGATCCTGTTGCTGGCGACGGATGGGCAATGCCTGGAGCGCTGGGACAGCGAGGCCAATCACCAGCGAATCGAGTATGACGCCTTGCGGCGTTTGGTGACGGTGTTTGAAACCCGATCAGGCGCTGCCGAACAGGTGCGTGAGCGCATAATCTTTGCAGATCCGACGGAGCAGGCGGCCGAATGCAATCAGGCAGGGAAAGTGATTCGCCATGATGACACCGCAGGTACTTTGCGAGTGGGCAGTTACAGTCTGGCGGGAACAATCATGGAACAGACCAGGCACTACCTGCAATCGTTGGAACCGTGCAACTGGCCCGAACCCTTGTCTGAACGGGACGCTTTGCTTGAAAGCCATGGCGGCTATACCAGTCGCTGGCGTTATGACGCTTGTGGACAGGTGTTCGGCCAGACCGATGCCATGGGCAATACGCGCCGGATTCGCGTTGATGTGGCGGGGCAGTTCCAGCAACTGCAATTGTGCCTGGCCACGGGGGAGTGTCAGCCGATTGTTGAGGGTGTGGACTATGGGGTGGACGGTCAGGTGCTCAATGAGCGTTTGGCCAATGGCGTTGGCAGCCAGTTCGACTATGAACCGCAAACCGGGCACGTTTTGCGTTTGCGCGTAACACGTGGCACGGGGACGGTGCTTCAAGACCTTCGCTATGAGTATGACCCGGTCGGTAACATCACCGCTGTCGAAGATGGGGTTCAGGCGGTTGGTCATTTTCGTAATCAGCGAGTCGAGGCCCGCGATATCTTTGCCTATGACACGCTGAATCGGCTGGTTTTCGCCAGAGGGCGTGAGGCCTGCAATGCTGTTTACGGCCCCCGGTTGCCGCCGATGCAAGCGTTGTCGGACCCGAACAACAGGGTCAATTACGAGCAGCGGTTCGAGTATGACGAGGCAGGTAACATGTTGACGCTGGTACATGCCGGCGCTCAGAACTTTACCCAGCGCAAAGCTGTTGCCCGGGGTAGCAATCGCAGTCTTGAACAGCAGGCGGGCAAACCCTTGCCGACGCAAGCGCAGATCGCTGCGGCTTTCGATCGTAATGGCAATCGGTGTGAGCCATTACCTGGACAGCAACTGCTGTGGGATGGGCGAAATCAGTTGTACCAATTTGACACGGTTGTTCGCCAAGACGCGGGAAATGACTGTGAGACTTACATCTACTCTGCTGCTGGCGAGCGCTGCCGCAAGGTCGGCTTCAGCAAAGCCGCAAGGCTGACTCATTGTCGCGAAGTGCGTTACCTGCCTGGGTTGGAATTACGCACCAATAGTGCAACTGGCGAAGTGTTGCAGGTTATCGATGGTGGGAGTGGGAGTGCCGCTGTGCGTTTGTTGCACTGGCAGGCGGGGCGCCCTCCAGCCATCAGTAATAACCAGCAACGCTACAGTATCAGCGATCGCCTGGGGTCTCGATGCCTGGAGTTGGACGGTCAGGGGGCGCTGATCAGTCATGAGGGCTACTACGCCTATGGTGGCTCTGCCTGGTTAGCGGGGCGAAATGTTGTCGAGGTTTCCTACAAAACCATCCGTTACAGCGGGCAGGAGCGCGATGTCAGCGGTTTGTACTACTACGGTCGGCGTTACTACATGCCGTGGTTGCAGTGCTGGGCGAGTGCAGACCCGAGTGGAACGCTGGATGGTCTAAACCTTTACACGATGGTGCAGGGTAATCCGACGACCAATCGTGATAGCCAAGGGCTGTTGACAGTTGGCGAGACGGGTAGAGCCGCCATGGCGGCCTTCACGCGCGGGGTTGCCGCCGAAGCAGCGGGCGAGACCGCTGCCGCTCTGCTGGTCTACGGGTTGGAGCAAGTGCCTTTCACACCTGCCAATAACAGGGCATTAACCGCTGCCGGGGCGCTGTCAGGGGCGATTCAGGGAGGTGGAGCCTCCGCCTTGCTTACCTTTCGTCTGACAGCCAACCGGCCTCGCTGGCAGCGCTGGGGGGCAACAGTGGCTGCCGGACTGGGTGGCGCGGCGACCGGTGCGATGGCGTCTATAGCAGGCTATCTCCAGGGCACTGATGAGCAAGAGCCAGTCAACAACGAGGCGGCGATTGGGCAGATAGGTATCCTGGTTGCTTCGATCATTCGCGAGGTAGTGCGTCTGGGTATTTTGGAAGTTGGCCCGGATATTACCGGCCCCAGTACCGAAAGCCTCCGTGGGACGCTGATGAACGCGGGGGCTTATGGGGGCATCCTTACTCTCTCGGGACTCTCCACTGGTGAGGTGGAGAATCGTTGGGTCATGCTGCCTATCTTTGCTCTGGAGGAAGGGCTGGACAACGCCTCCGAAACAATAACATCGGGGCGCACAGGGATGTACGATCCCGGAGCCGGGATGCGGCGCGGCATTCATTTGCCTGCCCTGCGGGACATTATCATCGGCTCCTTGAATGAAGGTGCAACGGGCTCACTGGCTCACCTGTCTTCGACCATGACGCCGGACGGTGGGAGGTATTGGGCTGTGCTGAACCGCGTTCCGGGGCTGATCAGGGACCTTGGCCCTTGGATGAATAATGTTGCACTTCCAGGCAGCAGCTATACGGTCAGCCAGCAGGACGGTAGTAACCGCCGGCGCTGGGGGCGCAGGGCGAGAAATCAGGAAGCCAGCACGGGTATCGAGCTAAGAAACATTAGCCCTCGAAGCTCATCGCAGTAAGTTCACAGCTCGCTGACGTAGGTGCCAGTACCCTTGAGGATGTTCTGCAGGGTTTCTTCGACCTCGGCCAGATCGGTGCCGTCGCTGCTCAGGGTGATTTCCAGGTGATCGTCGCCACCGAGGGCGTCGGCATCCAGAGGCGCAACCTCGATCAGCAATCTGGTTTTGCCCAGGGTGACCTTCAAGCCTTCGACCGGGGCGTAATGCTCGTCGAGGGTGATGTCCACACGGTCTTCGTCCGGGTAGCGGGTCATGAGGAACATCCGGCCCTTGTCGCTGTGGCAGCACAAAGTGGCCATGTTGTCTTCTTCATCATCGCAAGGGGTGGCGAAGAGCAGGGCGGTGGTCAGTTGCATGAGCGGCTCGATCAATAAGTTGAAGCACGATTCTGCCAGTCTTCGGCCCCTGGATAAACGTGGACCTGCACCTCAATGACCGAATATGTCGCAGCACCGCAAGCAGCGGCGGGCGGGCACTCGTTAAGCTGCGCTGTCGATGGTCACCCGTAAAGACACAACTCTGCCTGGAGCAGTCGTTTTTGCAGATGCCCATCCGTGGAACGGGTGCATGTGACTTGTGAGTCACGATTTACACCTGTTCTGATGGTTTTTCCGTCCTCCTGCTACGGGTTGGCTATCGTTGATCCGTAGGGGGCGGACGCGCGCGACGCTTCACTCCATAACAAAGCCCAGCGGAGTACCACAGATGGCGTTTTTCACCGCAGCCAGCAAAGCCGACTTCCAGCATCAACTGCAAGCGGCCCTGGCGCAGCACATCAGCGAACAGACACTGCCACAAGTGGCGATGTTCGCCGAACAGTTCTTCGGCATCATTTCTCTTGACGAACTCACCCAGCGCCGCCTGTCGGACCTGGCCGGTTGCACCCTGTCGGCCTGGCGCATCATCGAACGCTTCGACCCTGCCCACCCTCAGGTACACGTCTACAACCCTGATTACGAGCGTCATGGCTGGCAGTCGACCCACACCGCGGTCGAAGTGCTGCACCATGACCTGCCCTTCCTGGTCGACTCGGTACGCACCGAACTCAACCGCCGCGGCTACAGCATCCATACCCTGCAGACCACCGTACTGAGCGTGCGGCGCGGGGCCAAGGGCGAGCTGCTGGAAGTCCTGCCCAAGGGCACTCAGGGCGAGGGCGTTTCGCAAGAGTCGCTGATGTACCTGGAAATCGACCGCTGCGCCAACGCCGCCGAGCTCAATGTGCTGAGCCGCGAGCTGGAGCAAGTGCTGGCCGAGGTGCGCGTTGCGGTGGCCGATTTCGAGCCGATGAAAGCCAAGCTGCGGGAACTGCTGACGCTGGTCGAACAAACCGCCTATGCCCCGGCCCAGGCCGAGAAGGCCGAGGTCAAGGACTTCCTGCAATGGCTGGTGGGCAACCACTTCACCTTCCTCGGTTATGAAGAGTTCGTGGTCCGCGCCGATGCCCAGGGCGGTCACCTGGTGTATGACGAGCTGTCGTTCCTCGGCCTGAC
>JBOICD010000253.1:0-5635 GCA_050739855.1 Pseudomonas sp. | reverse complement strand
AGCATAACGTATCCGCGCGGCCGCCACTTACCCCTGTTCGACTCGATTTCTGCCCAGATGTTTCGCCCGGTACAGCGCTTCATCGGCGCGCTTGAGGACTACCTCGCTGCGCTCGCCACTGCGAAACGCACTGATGCCAATCGACAAGGTAATGGTCACTCGCTCGCCCTTGAAGTGAAACGGGCAGGCCTCAATGGCCGCGCGCAGGCTTTCCGCCAGCTGGTAACCGATTGGCATGGCAGTCTGCGGGATCAGCAGGACGAACTCTTCACCGCCGAAGCGGGCGATGAAATCCCGGCTGCGCAGGTGTCTGCGCAACACGTTGGCAACAATCTTCAGGACCTTGTCGCCGGCCAGGTGCCCGTAGCTGTCGTTAATGCGTTTGAAGTGATCGAGATCGAGGATCGCCATCAGCAGATGACCACCGTTTTCCTGCCATTCCAGCACTTCCTGATCCACCCGCTCTGACCAGGCGGCCCGGTTGGGCAAACCGGTCAGGGGGTCAATCAGGGCCTTCTGGCGCTGCTCCTCCAGGCGTTCGCGATACCCCATGGCTTCCTGCTCCATGTTCGCAACCCGTTCAGCCAGGCCTTGCAGGCGGTTGGCCATGTCCTGTTCGCGCTGGTCACGCTGCTGCTGATGCTCGTCCATGGTGCCGAGCAAGCCTTCGAGGCGGTTTTCCAGGATATGTTTGAGGCTGTCCAGATCGGCAGCGCCCTGCACACTGCTTTGCAGGCCATCGACCTGTTCACGCAGCTGGCTGTCCAGGTCACGTGCCGCAGAGGTGTTGTCGGCGTGGCCTTCGCTGGCTTCATGCAAGTGGCTCTGGAACGACTCCAGGCGCTCGTTGAGTTGTTGCAGATAAGCTTCAAACTCATGCTGGCCATTGTCGTTGATCGCCAGCATCAGCACGGCCAGGTCATCGAGCACCGGCAACAACTCGTACCAGTTCAGGCCATGCTCCAGGCGTTCGCGCATCGATTGCGCCTGAGCCTTGTGGCGTTCGGGCAGAGTCAGGTCATCAAGCAGGCCCAGCAGGGTTTCTTCGATATGTGCGGCGACCGAACTGTAGGTCGGCTCGGTGCCGTCGGGCAGGGCGTAGTGAGGGTCCTCATCGAACGCTTGGGCGACTTCAGGCTGATCATCCTCAGGCTCGTCCGGGCCATGCTCGGGCAACGCCGGCAGTTCAGGCTCGTTCGCTGCAGGGGGAAGTTCGAGCGGTGCTGGCACTTCGGCTTCAAGCGCTGAAACCGTTGGCAAATCGACAGCCGGGCCCGGCTCGACTTCCGCTGCTTCGCTGGCTTCGGCTTCGACCGGCGCTGGCGCTGGCGCTGGCGCTGGCGCTGGCGCCAACGATTCGGTGACAACCTCCAGCGGTTGCAACTCGTCGATATCAACAACGGCCTCGTCCTGTGGCTCAACGTCTTGATGAGCATGCACTACCGGCACAGGCGGCTCGATAGTCTCTGGCGCAAACGCCACAGTGCCCGCCAGGGCCGGTTGCAGCACTTGCGCTTCAGCTTCGCGACCACCGAACAGGCGCTGCAACAACCCGGGACGCTGTGCCTCTTCAGGGCGCTCAAGCGCAGACAGGGCCTGGCCTTGCAAGCCACTCAACTCACCCAACAGCAACGGCACCTCGCGGGACTGACTGGCGCGGGCTTCGACCTGTTTGGCGAACTTCTTCAACGGCCGGCTGACGTCACTGGGCAATGGCAAGGTCTGCAACTGGGTAACCAGCGAAGTGAGGGCGGTGCTGACCTGAGCGATACGGGTCTCGCGGCGTTGCTCGGAATCGAGCACGGCTTTTTCCAGGCGCGGGATCAACCCGGCGAGGGCGGCGTCCATGTTGTCGGTGCGGATGACCTCGCGCATCTCCTTCATGCACTGATCCACCGCCCGGTCGCTGCCTTCGGCGGCCAGGGTGCTGCGCACCAGGCCACGGCGCAACAGGTCGAGGCGGGCTTCCCAGCGGCGCTCGAGCTTCTCTTGCTGTTCGATACTCTTGAGGTACTTTTCTTTCCAGCGCTGGGCTTCGTCGGTCATGCCTGGGTCCGCAGAGGGGTGATGGCAATTAGCTCAAAGCGGGCAGCGTATCCACAGCGAGGGCATCAGGCAAACGAATCTCAACCGCGACCGGAAGATGATCGGAAATAGGCTGGGCCAGCACCTCGACCCGTTCCAGGGTCAGGCTCGGGCTGAGCAGGATATGATCAAGGCAGCGCTGCGGGCGCCAACTGGGGAAGGTGGCTTGCACCTGGGGTGCGACCAGACCCAGATCGCGCAGGGGCGAGTGTTCGAGCAGGTCGTTGGCGTGGGTGTTCATGTCACCCATCAAAACCTGATGGCGGTAACCGCCAATCAACTCGCGGATGTAGGCCAGCTGCAGGGCACGGGTCTTGGAGCCCAGTGCCAGGTGCATCATGACCACCACCAGCGCATCTTCGCCCTCGCCGAAGCGCACCAGGATCGCTCCACGTCCGGCCGGACCGGGCAGGGGGTGATCTTCAAGCAGTTGCGGCTTGAGTCGACTGAGCACGCCGTTGCTGTGCTGGGCAAAACGCCCAAGGTTGCGGTTGAGCTGCTGGTACCAGTACGGAAAGGCACCTAGCTGGGCCAGGTGTTCGACCTGATTGACGTACCCGGAACGCAGGCTGCCGCCATCGGCTTCCTGCAGGGCCACCAGATCGAAGTCGCCGAGCAGCTCTCCGATCTTCTGCAGGTTGCCGGCACGCCCGGTGTGCGGCAGCAGGTGCTGCCAGCTCTTGGTCAGGTAATGCCGGTAACGTTCAGTGCTGATGCCCACCTGGATATTGAAACTGAGCAGGCGCAGTCGGCCATCCTCTGGCAGGCCGTTAGCCTGCAGGTGATGTTCGTTGACCCGCGGATCGTGCAGGCCAACGCCTCGCTCAGCTCTCCAGCGGCGCATGATGGTCGCCGCTTACTTGGCGGCGCGCTCCTTGGCGATCAGCTGGTCGGCAACGTTCAGGACGCCTTCCGAACCACCAGCACTGCCGAGGTCAAAGCGGTATTTGCCGTTGACGACCATGCTTGGAACGCCGGTGATTTCATACTTCTTGGCCAGCTCTTTGGCCTTCTGTACCTGGCCTTTGATGGCGAAGGAGTTGAAGGTGGCCAGGAACTTGTCCTTGTCGACGCCTTGAGTCGCCAGGAACTCGGCCATCTCGTCAGGCGAGGTCAGTTTTTTGCGCTGAACCTGAATGGCTTCGAACACCGCAGCGTGAACCTTGTGTTCAACGCCCATGGCTTCGAGGGTCAGGAACATCTGGCCATGAGCGTCCCATGGGCCGCCGAACATGGCGGGAATGCGCTTGAAGTTGACGTCGGCCGGCAGCTTCTCGACCCAAGGATTAACCACTGGCTCGAAGCTGTAGCAGTGCGGGCAGCCGTACCAGAACAGCTCGACCACTTCGATCTTGCCTGGCACCGACACCGGTACCGCGTTGCTCAGCTGGACATACTCCTTGCCCTCTACCGGCTCCGCAGCCTGGGCAGTCATACCGAATACACTGGCGGCGACCAGCGTGGCGCTGAGAATCAAATTACGCATGCTTCACTCCTGAGCAATCTATTTGGTCGCCTCGACGCGACCTGCCGTAAGACAGGTCGAAGCGGGCCCGAGTTCGTTAGTGTAACGGCAGCGGGCACAAAAAAGGGCGGCCGAAGCCACCCTTTTCATCTTTACGCCGCAGTATTAACCCAGCGTTAAAGCGCGGATCAGTGCAGACCCTGGATGTAGCTGGACAGCGCTTCGATGTCCTTGTTGCTCAGCTTGGCAGCAATGGTGCGCATGGTGGTGGCGTCGCCATCGTTGGTGCGGTTGCCTTCGCGGAAGTCGGTCAGTTGCTTGGCCACATACTGCGAATGCTGGCCACCCAGGTGCGGGAAGCCGGCCAGGGCCAGACCTGCGCCGTTTGGCGAGTGGCAACCGGTGCAGGCCGGCAGGCCTTTCTCGAGATCACCACCGTTGAACAGGGCGCGGCCGCGTTCGACCAGCTTCGGATCAGCAGCACCAACGCTGCCTTTCTGGCTGGCGAAGTAGGCGGCGATGTCGGCCATGTCCTGATCGTTGAAAGCGGCGAGCATGCCGGTCATTTCCAGCACGGTGCGCTTGCCCGACTTGATGTCGTGCAATTGTTTTTCCAGGTACTTCTCACCCTGGCCTGCAAGTTTCGGGAAGTTCGGCGCCAGGCTGTTGCCGTCCGGATTGTGACACGCGCCACATACAGCAGTTTTGGCCTGACCAGCAGCGGCATCCCCTTTGATAGGCTCTGCGGCATTGGCTGCACCGGTGACGCCCAAGGTCAACAGCAGACTCACGAGTAGTTTGTTCATCAGCTAATCCAACTACGGCTAAGGGTGAAAGAGTTATGTATCGGGACTCCGGCTCATCCACTGGATGATCGCCTGGTAGTCCTCGGCACTGCAGTCCATGCACAATCCACGCGGCGGCATAGCCTTGAAACCCTGTGTGACATGCTTCACCAGCGTCTCCATCCCCTGCGCCAGCCGTGGCTCCCATACTGCCCGGTCACCCGGTTGCGGTGCCTGCGGTAGCTGTCCGGCATGGCAAGCGGCACATGCTCGCTTGTACACTGCCTGGGGATCCTGTGTAGCCTGAGCGCTGAACAACGGTATCAAGACACCTGCAGCAAGCAGCCATTTCGTCATACGAACGACCTTTCAGGGTTGGGGGTTGCACTGCGTTCTACTGCGCAAGCTTGAATCAACCGCCCCCGTGCACATCCTCCTACGCCGGGATAATGCGCACACAAAAACTGGGGCATTATATACTCCCGTTACTGAAACGGAAACGACACCGCTTGCCGAGACCCCCTCGCGCAACGCCCAACCGGAAAAACCATGCAAGTCAAAAACCCCATCCTCGGTCTCTGCCAACAGGCCAAGTTCGCTATCAGCGCCGCCAAGGTCGACCAATGTCCACCCGACCAGGGCTTTGAAGTGGCCTTTGCCGGCCGCTCCAACGCTGGCAAATCCAGCGCCCTGAATACCCTGACCCACGCCAGCCTGGCCCGCACCTCGAAAACCCCGGGGCGTACCCAGCTGTTGAATTTCTTCAGTCTGGACGAGGAACGGCGTTTGGTCGACTTGCCGGGCTACGGTTATGCGAAAGTGCCGATTCCGCTCAAGCAACACTGGCAGAAGCACCTGGAAGCCTATCTGGGTAGCCGCGAGGCCTTGAAGGGCTTGATCCTGATGATGGACGTACGCCATCCGATGACCGACTTCGACCAGATGATGCTCGACTGGTCGCGGGCTTCGGGCATGCCCATGCACATTCTGTTGACCAAAGCCGACAAGCTGACCTTTGGCGCAGCCAAGAACACCCTGCTCAAAGTGCAGGCGGAAATTCGCAAGGGTTGGGGTGACAGTGTGTCCATCCAGCTGTTCTCGGCGCCCAAGCGCCAGGGTCTGGAAGAGGCTTACGGCGTCCTGGCACGCTGGATGGAACTGCCGGACAAGCCCGCAGAATAAGGGCTGCCCGGCAAACGCCGGGCAAAAAAAACCCCGGACTTCGTATGGGGAGGGGGAAGTTCGGGGTTCAAGTTCCGGACCGCTAGGGCGGGGTCCAGATATCTGCCAACACTTAACA
>JBOICD010000252.1:0-5641 GCA_050739855.1 Pseudomonas sp. | reverse complement strand
CAACGCCCAGACCAGCGCAATCCCCGCCCCTATCACCATCGCCAGCCCCGGATGATCCCCCAACAGATCCAGCCCGCGCTTGACCCAGCCACTGAGCGCATCCCCACCGCGATACACCACCGTATCGGTAAAATTCTTGGCCTTGTACTTATGTTCCGGCACCACCACGGCATAGAGCATCTCCCGCCCCGGCCGCACCAGCGCATACTCCCCGACCCTGCGCACCACCATCACCACCACGAACACCGCAAACAACGGCGCCATCGCCAGCCAGACGAATCCGACCACCATCACCAACGGCACCGCCGCCAGCAAAATACCGACACCCAGCTTGCGTGCCAGATGCCCGGTGATGAACACCTGAGTCAGGATCGACAAAAACTGCACCACCGTGTCAATCAGCCCAAACACCTGAGTCTGCTCGGTACGACTGGTAAAATGCTCAGCCACCAGACGCGCCTGCTCGAAATACAGGAAAGTACTGACACTGGCCAACAGCACGACAAACACCGCAATCGCCAACAGATAGGGCGAGCGAAACACTTCACTGGCCCCCGCGAAAGGATTGCCACCCAGCGGCCGTGAGCGCGGCAGTTCGGTGTCTACCGGCAGTGGCTGGCGATCCCGGAAACGCTGCAGAAACATGACTGCAACCACGCTGCCCAACAGGCAAACCGTGGCCAGCACCACCAGCCCAGCATGACCAATCACGCCGACCAGCAATGTACCCAGCAGAGGCCCGAGCAACCCACCCAGGCTCGCGCCCCCCGCCAACAAACCGAACAAACGCTTGGCCTGCTCACTCGACAACAGATCAGCCAGCACACTCCAGGCCAGGGAAATGCTCAACAGATTGAACATCGACAACCAGATGTAGAACGCTCGAGCGCTCCACAGATTGTCAGGCTGCAGCGCAAAAAGCACAGCAAACACCAACAGATTGCTGGCCAGAAAACCGTAGGTCCAGGGCAAAATACGCCGACGCTGCACCTTCGACGCCAACCAGCCAAACAACGGCAAAGCGACCAGGGTCAGCACAAAGGTGCCGGTAAACAACCACTGCAGGTTCTCGACACCGCCCGCCACGCCCATGGTCTCGCGCACCGGGCGCAGCATGAAGTAGCCGGTAAACAGCAGGAAGAACAATGCCAGCCCCGCCACGACGATCGGCGTTTCACCTTCGCGGACATTGAACAGGCGTGTTCCCGGAGTGTTCATGGACGTTCAGGCGAACTGCTCGATCAGCTGTTTGCGCTGCGCGTCACTGAGCAAGGGGCCGTTGCCTGCCTTGAGTTGATCAAGTTGCCTGTCCGGGCGCCGGGTTGCCGGGATCACTGTAGTGACCGCCGGATGGCTGATCGCGAATTTGAGGAACAGTTGCGCCCAACTGCCAATGCCCAACTCGGCTGCCCAAGCGGGCAGCGCCTGGCCTTTGACCCTCGCAAACAGCCGGCCATCATCAAAGGCACGGTTGATCAACACCGCCACGCCCTTGTCCTGGGCCAAGGGCAAGACTGTGCGCGCCGCAGCAGGCGAATTGACCGAATAATGGATCTGGATGAAGTCCAACTGCTCCTGCCGCAAGATGCGTTCAAGTTCGTCCAGGCCGCCGTCCACATAGTGGGTGACGCCGACATAACGAGTCAGGCCCTGAGCCTTGAGTTCACGGGCGTACGGTAGCTGGCGCTGCCAGTCGCGCAGGTTGTGGACCTGCAGCAGATCAACCTTGTCGGTGCGCAGGCTACGCAGAGTGCCGGCCCATTGCGCCTCGGCGGCGGCGCGGCTGTCAGCGGCAATTTTGGTGGCCAGGAAGGTCTTGTTGCGCCAGCCCCCCTCTTCCAGCAGCTGCCCCAGCACCGCATCAGCCCCCCCGTAATTGGGCGAGGTGTCGATGACTTGACCTCCACCGTCGAAGAACACCTTGAGCACCTGTTTCAACTGCTGGAATTGCGGCGAATCGACATCGGTCTCGAAACTGCCAGAGGTTCCCGCACCAATCACCGCCAGCCTCTCGCCGCTGGACGCAATCGTGCGTGTCTGCATGGCGCCACTCTGGGCAAACCCGGGGCCCACCACGCTCAGGCAACCCAGCCCGGCGGCAAGTGTGGCACTGGCGGTAAGGAAATCACGACGGATGAGCATGGCTGCGCTCCTGGACAAACCACTGAACCAGAGAAAAAGCTTAGCCCTGAGCAGCTGCGACTGCCCCGATAATCGTTACCGTATATATAGATCCGCAGAGGAGTACATTTGTACTCCACCCTGTTCATGGCGGACTGACCACCACATAAGTGACATTGCTGCCCTGGTATTGCGGCTGGAACCAGGTCGATCCGCATTGCAGATACGCCGTGTTGTAACGCATCACCTGCACGCAATCGGACGGCATCTGTGAAGGCCGGAACACCGACCCGACCACTGCCGCGGTGGCCACGACAGTGGCAGTGACCACCGCTGCGGCCGCGATCGGATGATAGTCATCGTCATAACCATAGCGCCCGCCACCGTCGACATCGATATCGACGTCACGGTGGTTGTCGATGTTGACGTTGCGCGTCCCGCTGTTGACGTAGGCGCGGTTGCCAGCATTCACATGACGATTGTTGCTATTGATCTGGCGATTGGTATTGACCTGGCGGTTACCGCTGGCCCGGTTGCCCGCGACGTTCTGCCGGGTATTGATGCGCTGGGCCCGCTGTGCGCCCGCCGGTGGCGCGCGGTGCACCGAAGCGCGGGCATGGCCCATGGCCCGGGGGCCGGCGTCGGCCTCGAATACCGGTACCACCACCAGCAACGACACGCTCAACAGCGACAACAGCACAGTGCACGAGGCGATCCTGAACATGGCGGCGCTCCCCTACTCGCTGGCTTTCTTCAATGGAATGGCAACATCACCCTTGCCCGGCACGAAGGTGAACTTCACCTGCTTGCTGTCCGGCTTGAGGTTCCAGCTGTACACCGAGCTGTATTCAGGGGCGCTGGTCTGGTTGCTCGTGGTGATTACCAGCTTGCACGGCAGCGGCTTCTGCGCGCGGGTCAGCCACAGCTGCCAGTCGATATCGGCCTGGCGAAACGCCAGGTGATCGCAGAGTTTGCCGTTGATGGTCGAGGGGCCGATGTACATCGCGCTCTTGATCTCGTCGATCTGCGCCTGGTCACTGCCGAACAGGAACAAGTCTTCCAGAGGCAACTGGATGCCGTAGTAGGTCTCCAGGCGGTGCAGGGTTTCAGCCAGGGTCGGTGGCGCCTCGACTGTGGTGTAGTACTTGAGGTATGGCGAGTACTGGGTCAGCTGCTTGCCGTTATAGAAGAACTCCAGGGTGCGGGTATCACCATCACTCCTGGCGTACAGGTGATTCTGACCGTCCACCTGCAGCACGTTGACCGATTCACTTTTGATCTTCTGCCCCGAGTCCAGCACCGTGTCACGCGTGGACTGGGCACTGACCCTGAAGGCCTTGAGGCTACGCAGGTGCTCGCCCATATCGATGACCTTGTCGATCACCCGCGGGTTGCGCACCGTCTGTGTGTCGCTTGGCGCGGGAGGATCTTCGGCCTGGGCTAGCTGCGATTGGGTCGTCAACAGCAAGCAAAGAACACAGGTCACTGGCTTCATCTGCGCACTCCGTGCGGGTGGGTCGAGCCAGTTAGGTATAGCCCATGTTCATCACCGGACCGTGGATTACCGAAAAATCCGCGAACATCCTCACACGCCGACTATATTGACCTAGTCACCGCCCGCAGCCTGAGCGCGCCCCATGCTGGATACCGATCAGCTGATCATTTGCGAACATTGCGACTGCGTGTACCACAAGGTCACCCTCGGCAAACACCAGAAGGCCTTGTGCCTGCGCTGCGGTGCCGTGCTGCAGCGTTATAACGGCATGACCTTGCAACAACGGCTAGCCCTGAGCATTACCGCTGGAGTGCTGTGGCTGCTGGCCAATTTCTACCCGGTGATGAGCATCAGCCTGCAGGGCCTGTCCAACAGCGCCACGCTTTGGGACTCGGTACGCGCCCTGGCGACCGGGCCAATCACCTTTATTGCCCTGGTAGCGGCGATCTCGATCATCATCGCTCCGGTGTTCCAGTTACTGTTGTTGATCTGGGTGTTGTGCTTTGCCCTGGCCGGGCAGCGTTCGCCGGCCTTCAGTCTGTGCATGCGCTGGCTGGAAACCCTGCGCCCCTGGAGCATGCTTGAAGTCTGCCTGCTCGGTGCGATGGTCGCGGTGTTCAAGCTGGCCGGCCTGCTCGATGTGCTGCCCGGTATCGGCCTGGTGGCCCTGGCAGCGTTGAGTCTGCTGATTATCCGCGTGGCCGGTCGTGATATCCGCGAATTGTGGGACACCCTGCCGTGAACCGCCCGCCGCTGGCCTCGGAACTCAACCTGGTGCTGTGCCACGCCTGCGGCAAGGCCTGCGATGCCCGTGTGGCGGTGCATCACTGCGACCGCTGTGGCGCCCCGCTGCATGCGCGCAAGCCTGATTCGCTGACCCGCACCTGGGCTTACCTGATCGCGTCGCTGGTGTTCTATGTGCCCGCCAACCTGCTGCCGGTGATGAACACGAAAATGCTAGGCAGCGGTGACGACAGCACGATCATGAGCGGCGTGATCGAATTCTGGTCGCACGGTGCCTGGGACATCGCCCTGATCATTTTTATCGCCAGTATCGCCGTGCCTGCGACCAAGTTCGTCGCCCTCGGCCTGTTGCTGGTGACCGTACAACGCGGCAGCAGCTGGGCGCAGAAGGAGCGCTCCAAACTCTATCGTTTCGTCGAACTGATCGGCTACTGGTCGATGCTCGATGTGATTGTCGTGGCCCTGGTCGCAGCCCTGGTCAAGTTCCAGGCCCTGGGTGATATCGAGCCGCGCCCGGGCATCCTGTTTTTCGGCCTGGTGGTGGTGTTCACCATGCTCGCCGCCATGAGTTTCGACCCCCGGATGATCTGGGAAAGCCGTCAACCCGAGGAGTGCACGGATGAAGTCAGCAGCCACTGAAGAGCCGCCAGTACCAGGTCCATCGACGGTCAAGACCCGACGTTTCAATGTCTCGCTGGTGTGGATCGTGCCGATTGTCGCCGTGCTGGTGGGCATTTCACTGGTGGTGCATAACTGGTTGCAACAGGGGCCGACCATCCAGATCACCTTCAAGACCGGCGAAGGCCTGACCGCCAACAAAACCGAGGTCAAGTACCGCAACGTGGTGATCGGCCACGTGACGACGGTGGCGTTGAGTCACGACCAGAAAAGCGTGACGGCCACGGTGAACCTGGTCAAACAGGCCGATAACTTCACCCGCGAAGACTCGACCTTCTGGGTGGTGCGCCCGCGCATTGGTGCTGGCGGCATATCCGGCATCGACACCCTGCTTTCCGGCGATTTCATCGGCGCCGATGCCGGGCAATCGAATAGCCGCTCCAGGGTCTTCAAAGGGCTGGAGATGCCGCCGCCCATCACTTACGGCGAACCCGGCAAGCGTTTTACCCTGCACACCGACAACCTCGGCTCGCTGGGCGTCGGTTCACCGGTGTATTACCGCAAGATTCCAGTGGGTCAGGTGGTGGCCTATGAGTTGTCCAAGGACGGCAAGGGCGTGGACATCGAAGTCTTCGTGCACTCGCCCAATGACGAATTTGTCAC
>JBOICD010000251.1:0-5656 GCA_050739855.1 Pseudomonas sp. | reverse complement strand
GTACCGTACTGATCGCCGAAGCCTTTGAAGTGCATGTGCCGAAAGGCTACGTCTACTTCGCCATGGCCTTCTCCCTGGCGGTCGAGGCCATCAACATCAAGATGCGCACCGCCATGGCCCGCAAGAAAAACCAGGAGCAAGGCGAACCGGTGAAACTTCGCAGGGATATTCCAGGTCAGTAAACCTGGAGCATCTGTTGAAAGGACCCTGCGGGGCCCTTTTTTCATTTGTTTTCATGACGGTTTTGTTTCAAAGCTCGCGCTGGCTATGCGATGCTGGCGCCAAGCCTTTGGGCCGACTACAGCTTAAGTGAGCACTGGGAAAAACCGCCTGCGATCAGGCCGGGCTCACGGCACTATCCATTTGCCCCACTGGGGCACGATCAACAGGGGGCCTGTTTTATGCTGACCCTGCTCAATCTGCTTTCCGCCGTGGCGCTGCTGATCTGGGGCACGCACATTGTGCGTACCGGCATCCTGCGGGTGTATGGCTCCAACCTGCGGCGCGTGCTGAGCCAGAACATGTCCAGGCGCCCCCTGGCCTTCCTCGCCGGGATCCTGGTGACTGCCATGGTCCAGAGCAGTAACGCGACGGCGATGCTGGTGACCTCCTTTGTCGGTCAGGGGCTGATGACCTTGACCCCGGCGCTGGCGATCATGCTCGGCGCCGATGTCGGTACGGCGCTGATGGCGCGGGTGCTGACCTTTGACTTGTCCTGGCTATCGCCGCTGTTGATCTTCCTCGGGGTGATTTTCTTTCTCTCGCGCAAACAGACCCGTGCCGGACAACTGGGCCGCGTCGGTATCGGCCTGGGCCTGATCATCCTCGCCCTGCAACTGATCGTCGAAGCCGCTGCACCGATTACCCAGGCCCAGGGCGTGAAAGTGCTGTTCGCCTCGCTGACCGGCGACATCCTCCTCGACGCCCTGGTCGGTGCGTTGTTTGCGCTGATTTCCTATTCGAGTCTGGCCGCCGTGCTGCTCACCGCGACCCTGGCCGGCGCCGAGCTGATCAGCCTGCCGGTGGCCATCGGCCTGGTCATTGGCGCCAACATTGGCAGCGGCCTGCTGGCCTTTCTCAGCACCAGCATGCAGAACGCCGCCGGGCGCCAAGTGGCCCTGGGTAGCCTGCTGTACAAGCTGATCGGCCTGATCCTGATCATCCCGGTGCTCGACCCGCTGGTGCGCTGGATGGACAGCCTGACGTTCAGTGCCCAGGAATTGGTGATCGGCTTTCACCTGCTCTACAACACCCTGCGCTGCCTGATCATGCTGCCGACGGTCAAACCCATGGCCCGCGTCTGCAGCTGGCTGCTACCGGAGCGGGCAGAGGCCAATGGCCGGGCCCGGCCGCGTCACCTGGACCCGGCGGCGCTGAGCACCCCGAGCCTGGCCCTGGCCAACGCCGTACGTGAGACCCTGCGCGTGGGCGACCTGATCGACAACATGCTCGACGCCATGCACGGTGTGCTGCTGGGCACCCACACGGCGATGACGCAGCAGGTGCGCAGCCTGGGCGAAGACGTCGAAGCGCTGAACAACGCGATCAAACTGTACCTGGCGCAGATGCCCCGCGAGGACTTGAGCGATCAGGACAGCAAGCGCTGGGCGGAAATCATCGAACTGGCGATCAACCTCAAGCTGGCCAGCGACCTGATCGAGCGCATGCTGCGCAAGGTGCAGCAGCAGAAGACCTCCCAGCGCCGGGAGTTCTCTGATGTCGGCCTGGAAGAGTTGACCGGGCTGCACGCCCAGTTACTCGCCAACTTGCGCCTGGGGCTGTCGGTCTTTCTCAGCGCCGACCCGGAAAGTGCCCGTCAGTTGCTGCGGGAAAAGCGCCGTTTCCGCGCCCAGGAACGGCGCCTGGCCCATGCCCATGTCAGCCGACTGCAACGTAAAGTGGTGCAAAGTATCGAAACCAGCGCCCTGCACCTGGAACTGATTGCCGATATGAAACGACTGAACTCCTTGTTCTGCAGCAGTGCCTATGTAGTATTGGGTGGTTCCGATACCGGCGGTTTGCTGCTCGACAGTGTCCCGGACGATGCCCATTCACCTTGACCGCTACCGCAGCCCCCCCGCAAGGAAGCTCGCCATGCGTTGCCTGATGTTCCTGTGCCTGCTGCTGGGGGCCATGCCCGGCTTTGCCCTCGACCGCTCGCAGGTCGAAGGCTACCTGTTGCCCAATGGTTTGCAGGTGCTGCTCAAGTCGGGCTATGAGCGCAATCATGTGTCGATTCGCCTGGTGGTCGGGGTTGGCTTCGACGATTTTCCCTGTGCGCAACAAGAGTTGCCGCACTTGCTCGAGCATGTGCTGTTCAGTGGCATCGACGACAGCGGCGAAGGCGGGCTGGAAGCGCGCATGCAGGCCTTGGGCGGTGAGTGGAACGCCTACACCAGCAGTGCCGACACCACCTTTGTCATCGAGGCCCCGGCCCGCAACCAGCGCAAGGTGCTCGACCTGCTGCTGGCGGTGATCAAAGACACCGAGATCGACGAAAAGGCCCTGGCGCTGTCGAAGAAGATCGTCGAGCGCGAAGATGGCGGACACTATTCCCACCTGCAGCGCTGGCTGGACCGCCAGGACCTTGGCCACCGCGCCAGCGACCAGCTGGCGGTGGAGCTGGGGCTCAAGTGCGCCGAGCGCTCGGCGGTGGCCGACATGACCGTCGAGCAGGTCAAGGATGTGCGCCAGCACTGGTACGCCGCCAACAACATGAGCCTGATCGTGGTCGGCGGCCTCGACCGCCTGTTGCCGGCCTACCTGGAGCGCAGTTACGGCGAACTGGAGCCGGCCGAACCCGGAAAACGTCGGGCACTGGAAGGCGTTACCCACAAGGCCGAGGCCCGTCGTGAACTGACCCGCGGCTGGCTCGGCGACAGTGCCCGTCTGCACTGGTTGTTCCTTGAACCGGTGCTGGACAACGATCACGGCCAGACCTACGACCTGCTGCAGCGCTATCTGGACTGGGCATTGTATGAACAGTTGCGGCTCAAGCACGGGCTGTCGTACGGGCCTTTCAGCCAACGGGAAAGCTTCGGCGACACCGGCGTGATGAGCCTCAATGCCGACCTCGACCGCGCCGACATCAAGGAAGCCGAGCAGGCCTTGAGCGACATGCTTGAGCAGTTGCGCAAGAACGGCCTGGACCCGGCCACCTTCGAGCGGGTCAAGCAGGCGGCGATCGATCGCGAAGCCTGGACCACTCAGGGTAACGCGGCACTGGCGGACTACTACTGGGGCGCGTTGAATGATTACCTCGACGGGCGCTTTGCCGACCCGGCGCGCGCCTTGCGCCGGGTCAGCCTGGTTGATGCCAATCAGGCCTTGCGCCAGTTGCTGGCAGAACCCGGGTATGTACGCGTCGAGCAGCCGTTGATTAGCTATGACGCGCTGTATGGGCTGGTGTTGGTGTCGGGCTTGATACTCGCCGGCGGACTGATCTGGCTCTGCCGGCGTCGGCGCTGACGCTATCGCGGGCAAGCCCGCTCCCACAGTGGCTCCACCCGGTGGGGGCGGGCTTGCCCCGCGATAGAGGCCTGCCTGCAAACACAAACCAGCGTATCCTGTACCGGTTTTAACCTCACCCTGCGAACACCTTCATGCCTCACTATCTCCAGCGGTTGATCGAACTGATCAAGCGCTACCCCGGCGTCATCGCCCTCGGCGGTTTTATCTCCGGGATCGCCAGCTTCATCCTGGTCGACCGCCAGGAAGGCCTGGCCAGCTGGATCGCCATCGTGATGCTGATCAGCTGGATCTGGCTGATGCTGGAAAACACCTTCACCCAGTTGTTCACCCAGGTGTTCAAGCGCGAGATTCCGCAGCCGCTGCTGCGCTATGCCACGCAGATGATCCACCAGGAAAGCCTGTTCTTCGTCCTGCCGTTCTTTTTCGTCACCACCACCTGGAACAGCGGCCAACTGGTGTTCACCGGCCTGCTGGGCGCCGCCGGGCTGATATCGATCATCGATCCCCTGTACTACAAATGGCTGGCCCCGCGGCGCTGGCTGTTCCTCGCGCTGCATACCCTGACCCTGTTCGCGGCGTTGCTCACCGCGCTACCGATCATTTTGCACCTGACCACCTCGCAAAGCTTCAAGCTGGCCCTGGTGACCGCCATGCTGCTGTCGTTCCCAAGCCTGGCCAGCAGCTTCCCCATTCAGCACTGGCGACGCGGGGTCATGCTGGTGGTGCTGACCCTTGCCGTCGGCGCCAGCGGCTGGATGCTGCGCTCCTGGGTACCACCGGCCACGTTGTGGATGACGGACGTAGCCGTCAGCACCCAGCTGGAGAACCGCACGCCAGGCAAGAGCCTGAGTGAGGTCAAGGCCAGCGAGATCCGCGCCGGGCTCTACGCCTTTACCGCTATCAAAGCCCCGCGCGGGCTGAACGAGCGGATTTATCACGTTTGGCAGTTCAACGGCAAAGAAGTCGACCGCATTGCCCTGGACATCCACGGTGGCCGCAAGGAAGGCTATCGGGCCTGGACGCATAAGCAGAACTTCCCCGGCAACCCGGTCGGGCGCTGGCAGGTGAGGGTGCTGACCGAAGATGGCCAGGTCATCGGGGTGCTGCGCTTCCGGGTGATTGACGATGGTCAAGCGCCCAAGGCCGAGTAACGCTATGCTCTGAGGCTGCGAAACTGTCGGTCGACTGCATGGAGCCCATGACTACACAAGCCAGCGCAACCCTGGACACCACGAGCAACCCGGCGTGCCTGCGGATTGCCGGTGACTGGACCCTGGCCAACTACGCCAGCCTCAAGCGCAGCAGCGAGCGCCTGACCGGCCAGTATGACCAGCGCACCGAGGTCGATCTCGAGCAGCTGGGTCAGCTGGATACCGCCGGTGCTTCACTGCTGGCTGAACTGCTCGGTGCCGAGCGTTTATCGCGCCTGACCGAGACCGCACAACTGCCCGAAGCCAGTCGGGCACTGCTGCAGACGGTCTACTGCTCGGTGCAGGACTTCTGCATCCCGGAAAAGCAGCCCGAGAAATCGGTACTGATCCAGCTGCTCAGCCGCATTGGCTGCGCGGTCGACACGCTCTGGCAAGATACCCTGCAGATCCTGGGTTTTGTCGGCCTGATCCTGCAAACCCTGGTACTGCGCCTGTTCCAGCCACGGCGCTGGCGGGTCACTGCGGTCGTCGCGCACATCGAACAGACCGGCCTGGATGCCGCGCCCATCGTTGCCCTGCTGACCTTCCTGGTCGGCGCGGTGGTGGCCTTTCTCGGTGCCACAGTGCTGGCCGGGTTTGGCGCCAGTATTTTCACCGTCGACCTGGTTGCGTTCTCCTTCCTGCGTGAATTCGGCGTGCTGCTGACCGCCATCCTCATGGCCGGCCGTACCGCCAGTGCCTTCACCGCGCAGATCGGCTCGATGAAAGCCAATGAAGAGATCGACGCCATCCGTACCCTCGGTCTGGATCCGGTAGAGCTGCTGGTGGTGCCTCGGGTGTTGGCACTGCTGATTGCACTGCCGCTGCTGACCTTCCTCGCGATGATCTGCGGCATCATCGGTGGCGGCGTGGTCTGCGCGTTGTCGCTGGATATCTCGCCCGCCATGTTCCTGTCCTTGTTGCAAAGCGACATCGGTGTGCAGCATTTTCTCGTCGGCCTGGCCAAGGCGCCGTTCTTTGCCTTCCTGATCGCG
>JBOICD010000250.1:0-5658 GCA_050739855.1 Pseudomonas sp. | reverse complement strand
AGCCCGCTCCCACCGATTTGGTGGGAGCGGGCTTGCCCCGCGATAGGGCCCTTAAGAACAAAAAACTACTCCCTGTCGAGATCACCCTTGTGAGCACACCCAGCCAGTTCTCCCCCGATCACCCGGTCACCACCGGGCAACGCGTCCTCAGCGGTCGCGACCTCTGTTCCCTATGGTTCTCCCTGGGCATCGGCCTGATGGTCCTGCAGACCGGCGCCTTGCTCGGCTCGGGCCTGGGCCTGGCCAACGCGGTGCTGGCGATCATCATCGGTACCAGTGTGGGGGTCTTGCTGCTGGCGGCCGTTGGCGTCATCGGCAGCGATACCGGCCTGTCATCCATGGCGGCCCTGCGGCGCAGTCTCGGTCGCGAAGGCGCCCGGCTGCCAGCGCTGCTCAACCTGCTGCAGCTGATCGGCTGGGGCTCGTTCGAAATCATCGTCATGCGTGATGCCGCCAGCCTGCTCGGCGCCCGCGCCTTCGGCGAAGGTAGCGCGCTGACCAACCCCTTGCTGTGGACCTTGTGCTTCGGCGCCCTGGCGACCCTGTTGGCGGTCAGCGGGCCGTTGACCTTCGTGCGCAAGGTTCTGCGCAAATGGGGCATCTGGCTGTTGCTCGGGGCCTGCCTGTGGCTGACCTGGAACCTGTTTGCCAAGGCCGATCTGGCAGCCCTGTGGGCACGTGCCGGTGATGGCTCGATGTCGCTGGCGGTGGGTATCGACATCGCCATTGCCATGCCGTTGTCGTGGCTGCCGTTGATTGCCGATTATTCACGCTTCAGCCGCCATGGCAGCCGGGTGTTTGTCGGCACGGCGCTGGGTTACTTTGTCGGCAACGTGTGGATGATGAGTCTGGGTGTGGCCTATACCCTGGCCTTCGCTCCGGCGGGCGAGGTCAATACCTTGCTGTTGGCACTGGCCGGTGCCGGTATCGGTATTCCACTGCTGCTGATTCTGCTCGATGAGTCGGAAAAAGCCTTTGCCGATATCCATTCGGCGGCGGTATCAACCGGCCTGCTGATTCGCTTGAAGGTCGAGCATCTGGCGCTGGCGATCGGTGTGTTGTGCACCTTGATCGCCTGCTTCGCGCCGCTGGCGCAGTACCAGAACTTCCTGCTGCTGATCGGCTCGGTGTTTGCCCCGCTGTTCGGCGTGGTGCTGGTCGATCATTTCGTCGTGCGTCGCCGTCGCAGCGACGCCAGTCCGATTCAAAGCCTGCACTGGCGCGCGCTGGTCGCCTGGGCCTGCGGTGTCGCCACCTACCATCTGCTGGCGCACTACGCTGCCGATGTCGGCTCGACCCTGCCGGCGTTGCTGCTGGCAGGGTGCGTGTACTGGGCGGCAGCGCCGTCGGTCAGCCGCGACCGGGAAACAACTCCGGCTTGATCACACCGTTCAGGCGCGGGTAGGGGATTTTCAGTTCGATGTGGCCCATGGAATACGGGGCGATGGCATACACTTCGTACTTGAGCACTACCGCGCCGTAGGTCAGGGCGATGTGCGGGGTCTGGCGGAACGGCCAGGTCTTGACGAACTCGGCGTCCTTGTCCATGCCGGTGCTGATCAGCCAGGCCTTGTGGGCTTCCTCGGCGGTTTTCCAGAACGTCGCTTCCTGGCCCGGCACCAGCATGTCCTGCAGGGTCAGGACCTTGTCCTGCTGACGCGAGTAGTTGATGAAGCCGCGCCCCGGCATGCCATGGGCACCACCGGTGTCCAGGTAGCTGGACAGTTCGATGATCACCAGTCCGTCATGCTGCTCGCGTACCTTGGCTTGCAGGTAGCTGCTGTTGCGGGTCTCGGCGGTGGCCATGAACTGGTCTTCGTAGGCTTTGAGCGAAGCGGGCAGGGCGCTGTGCTGGTTGTCCTGGGTCATTTGCAGCAGACGTTTTTCGACGATCACGTCCAGTTTCGGGTTGGCCGGGAAGTGAATGGTGTCGATATTGACCAGCGGGCAATCGGCAGTGTTGCAACCGGGCTTGATGTGCTCCCAACGGTCGCGCTTGACCTCCAGTGGCGTGCGCATGTTGGGCTGGAACAGGCTTTGACAGGCGCCCAGGGCCAAGGCCAGCACGGCCACGGTAGTCAGTTTCACAAGCGTCATGATGATCCTTGTAAGGCAAAGGTGATCGGGCTTGGACCGTCGGCAAGGCCGTCAGTTCGCCACTAAGCTGAATATCAGCAGGCTGTCTATCCTCGCAGCCCGGCCTACAAGTTGAAAGGGGTGAAACGTGGTGGCGCGCAGGTTAGGATGGCGCGATGCAGTACACGAGGTTATGAGGATTTCCATGTCAGACACGCTGAAACCTGTGCCCACGGACGTCGAGATCGTCGAAAGGGTCAACTGCTTCAAGGGCTTCTACCAGCTTGATCGGGTCCGCTTGCGCCACGAGCTGTTCGCCGGCGGCATGGGGCGCGAGATCAGCCGTGAGCTGTTCGTTCGCCATGATGCCGTCTGTGTGCTGCCCTACGATGCCGTGCGTGATGAAGTGGTGCTGATCGAGCAGTTTCGCGTCGGTGCCATGGGCAAGGTCGCCAATCCCTGGTTGATCGAACTGGTCGCTGGTCTGATCGATAAAGATGAAGCACCGGAAGAAGTTGCACACCGCGAAGCGCAGGAGGAAGCTGGGCTTGTGTTCAACAAGCTGTGGCCGATGACCCGGTATTTCCCGTCACCTGGCGGCAGCGATGAGTTCGTTCACTTGTATCTGGGCCAGTGCAGCAGCGTTGGGGCGGGCGGCCTGCACGGGCTGGAGGAAGAGGGTGAAGACATTCGCGTCAAGGTCTGGGCGTTCGAGGATGCCTTGCAGGCCGTGCGCGATGGGCTGATCGCCAATGCGGCAAGCATTATTGCCCTGCAATGGCTGGCCTTGAATCGAGATGAAGTCAGGGGGCTATGGTCGTGAATCTGTTGCGCGAACGCTACCGGGTCGATCTGGTCGGGTTGCAGGCTGCCTGCGAGGCCAACTATGCGCGCTTGATGCGCTTGTTGCCGGACATGCGCAGCACCATGAGTTCGCGCCGGATCGGTATGACCCAGGGTGACCAGATGCTCGGTGTGCTGGTCCTCGATGTGGTGCTCGCCTGTCCCTACACCACCACCCTGCGCGTGCGCCAGGAACACAGCCTGCCATGGCTGCCGGTGCCACAGCTGGAAGTGCAGGTATATCACGATGCGCGCATGGCCGAAGTGGTCAGCGCCGAGCACGCCCGGCGTTTTCGCAGCATCTATCCCTACCCGAATGCGGCGATGCACCAGCCTGACGAAAAAGCCCAGTTGAACCTGTTCCTCGGTGAGTGGCTCAGTCACTGCCTGGCCTGTGGTCATGAGTTGGCCACAGTTCGCTGAAATGTGACGCCGGTCGTTTTCGCGTATTTGCTCAAGCGCGGCTTGCCGCCATAATCGCGCTGAATCCTTTCAAGGAGTCGGCCCTTGCCGCAACAATCGATCCCGCATAGCGATGCACCCTTGTACCTGGTGCAACTGACTGACAGCCATTTGTTTGCCGACGGGCAAGGCACGCTGCTGGGCATGAACACCCGCGACAGCCTGCAGCGGGTGGTCGAACGAGTGCGTGAAGAGCAGCCGCGGATTGACCTGCTACTGGCCACTGGCGATTTGTCTCAGGATGGCAGCGAAGCCTCCTACGAGTATTTTCGTGATTTGACGGCAAGCCTTGGGGCCCCGGCCCGCTGGCTTGCCGGTAACCATGACGAGCCTGTGCCGATGGAGCGCGTGGCGCAGGGCAGTGATCTGCTCAAGCCGCTGGTCGATATCGGTAACTGGCGCATCCTGATGCTCAACTCGGCGGTACCGGGATCAGTCCCGGGCGTGCTGGATGCGCGTCAGCTGGAACTGCTCGAACAGTCCTTGAAGGAGGCGCCTGAGCGTCATCATCTGGTCTGTTTCCACCACCAACCGGTGCCCATTGACTGCGCCTGGATGGCACCGATAGGCCTGCGTAATGCCGACGCGCTGTTTGCCTTGCTGAAGGGTTATCCACAGGTGAGAGCCCTGCTCTGGGGGCATGTTCACCAGGAGTGGGACCAGCTGCGTGATGGCGTGCGCCTGTTGGCTTCGCCCTCCACCTGCATTCAGTTCGAACCGGGCAGTGAGGACTTCAAGGTCGGTGAGCAGGCTCCCGGCTACCGCTGGTTGCGCCTGCATGGCGATGGCTCGATCGAGACCGGGGTCTCGCGGGTAACCGACTTCGCGTTCACGGTCGACTACGAAGGCGATGGCTATTAAGTGTTGCTGAATAGGTGAAACTGCTCCATCTGCCATTGAACAGGCTAAAATGCGCGCTTTCCTGCCTGGCACCGTCAGGCGATTGAAGTGCACCGGGGGCGGCATGTCGGGTTCGATTCTCTATATACACGGGTTCAACAGCGCGCCCTCGTCCAAGAAAGCCTGCCAATTGATTGCAGTGATGGAGCGGATCGGCCTGGGCGAACGCCTGCGGGTGCCAGCGCTGCACCATCACCCGCGCCAGGCCATGGCCCAGCTCGAAGCCGCGATTGCCGAGCTTGAATCGCCATTACTGGTCGGCAGCTCGCTCGGCGGCTACTATGCCACCCACCTGGCCGAGCGCCACGGGCTCAAGGCATTGCTGATCAACCCGGCGGTCAACCCGCACCGGCGTTTCGATGGCTTTCTGGGCACTCAACAGAACCACTACACCGGTGAGGCCTGGGAGCTGACCCTCGATCATGTGCAGGCCCTGGCCGAGCTTGAGGTGGCGCCGCCTACGGATGCCGGGCGCTATCAGGTCTGGCTGCAAACCGCCGATGAAACCCTGGACTACCGCCAGGCCGAGCAGTTCTACCGGGCCTGCGCACTGCGCATCCAGGCCGGTGGCGATCACAGCTTCCAGGGCTTCGCCGAGCGCCTGCCAGCCTTGCTGAGCTTTGCCGGCATTGCGCCACAGCAGTATCAATCGCTCGATTTTTCTGTATTTTGATGACTTATTTTCACCCACGACTGACGACGAGTACCCATGGCCATTCCCAGCGCTAGTGCCTATAACGCAGACGCCATCGAAGTCCTCTCGGGCCTTGACCCGGTGCGCAAACGCCCGGGCATGTACACCGACACCAGCCGGCCGAACCACCTGGCCCAGGAAGTCATCGACAACAGTGTCGACGAAGCCCTGGCCGGGCACGCCAAGTCGGTGCAGGTGATCCTGCACGCCGACCATTCGCTGGAAGTGTCCGATGACGGTCGCGGCATGCCCGTGGATATCCACCCGGAAGAGGGTGTTTCCGGGGTTGAACTGATCCTCACCAAGCTGCACGCCGGTGGCAAGTTCTCCAACAAGAACTACCAGTTCTCCGGTGGTCTGCACGGCGTTGGTATTTCCGTGGTCAACGCCTTGTCCAGCCAGGTGCGGGTCAAGGTCAAGCGCGATGGCAACGAGTACCAGATGACGTTTGCCGACGGCTACAAGGCCAGCGAGCTGGAAGTGGTCGGTACGGTTGGCAAGCGCAACACCGGCACCAGCGTGTATTTCGCGCCGGACCCGAAGTATTTCGATTCACCGAAATTTTCCATCAGCCGCCTCAAGCACGTGCTCAAGGCCAAAGCGGTCCTGTGCCCGGGCCTGCTGGTCAGCTTCGAAGACAAGGCCAGCGGCGAGAAGGTCGAATGGCACTATGAAGACGGCCT
>JBOICD010000249.1:0-5668 GCA_050739855.1 Pseudomonas sp. | reverse complement strand
CGGCATTGGCCGGGTCGGCAGCACTGAGGTCAGCGGCCATCTTCGCCGCAATTACCCGGGCATTGGTCGACGACAACCACAGGTGGGCATCCAGGCTCCCCGGGCGGTGATCATGGTCGTGATCGTTGCTATCTTCGTCATGGGCGTGGTTATCTTTGCCAAAGTGACGCAAGTGCAGGCCGGGCAGGTCCTGCACCGCCACACTGGGTTTGCTGCGCCCCTTGAGCACCCGTGGCAGGAAGCCTTCCAAGTCCGCTCCGATCCAGTACAACAGCTCCACATCGCTCACCCGCCGTACGTCGGAAGGACGCAGGGCATAGTGATGGGGTGAGGCGCCCGGTGGCAGCAGCACTTCAGGGCTGCCGACGCCGTCCTGAACCGCCGCAGCGATCTGTTGCAGGGGCTTGATGCTGGTCAGGACACGGACCTCAGCCTGTGCCTGGGCCACCACCAGGGTGGTGATAAAAGCGACAAAAAGGGCAAAAAATCGGGACACGATGACCACTCAAAGGGGCAGGAACAGGTAACATAATAACGTCTCTAATCAGAACCGTCGCCGCTCATGCCTAAAACCCCGTTGGCCAATCGTCCCCACGACCACTCCCATTGCGTCCACAGCGCCCTGGCCGAGGCCGATGTGCTGTGCGCACGCAAAGGCCTGCGCCTGACCGCCCTGCGCCGACGCGTGCTGGAGCTGGTGTGGCAGAGCCATAAACCGCTGGGTGCCTACGACATTCTGGCGGTACTGAGCGAACAGGACGGTCGTCGTGCGGCGCCACCGACTGTCTACCGGGCCCTGGATTTCCTGCTGGAAAACAGCCTGGTGCACCGTATCGCCTCGCTCAACGCCTTCATCGGCTGCAGTCACCCGGAGCATGCCCACCAGGGGCAGTTCCTGATCTGCCGGGAGTGCCATGTGGCGATCGAGCTGGAACAGACCAGCATCAGCAACGCCATTGTCGCCAGTGCCAAGGACGTCGGCTTCAGCGTCGAAGCGCAAACCGTCGAAGTGGTCGGCTTGTGCGGCAACTGCCGGAGCGCCTGATGAGCAATGCGCTGATTCGCCTCGAACAGGTCGGCGTGGCTTTCTCCGGACAAGCCGTGCTCGACAGCATCGACCTGGCCGTCGAACCCGGACAGATCGTCACCCTGATCGGCCCCAACGGCGCCGGCAAAACCACCCTGGTGCGCGCCGTGCTTGGCCTGCTCAAGCCCCACACCGGCAAGGTCTGGCGCAAGCCGCGCCTGCGCATCGGCTACATGCCGCAAAAACTGCATGTGGATGCCACCTTGCCGTTGTCGGTCCTGCGCTTTCTGCGCCTGGTGCCAGGTGTCGACCGCGCCGCCGCCCTCAGCGCATTGAACGAAGTCGGTGCCGAGCAGGTGATCGACAGCCCGATCCAGGGTATTTCCGGTGGCGAAATGCAGCGTGTGCTGCTGGCCCGGGCGCTGCTGCGCGAGCCTGAACTGCTGGTGCTGGATGAGCCGGTTCAAGGCGTCGATGTGGCCGGCCAGGCCGAGCTTTACAGCCTGATCACGCGTTTGCGTGACCGCCATGGCTGCGGCGTGCTGATGGTCTCCCACGACCTGCACCTGGTGATGAGCACCACCGACCAGGTGGTTTGCCTGAACCGCCACGTTTGCTGCTCCGGCCACCCGGAACAGGTCAGCGGCGATCCGGCCTTCGTCGAACTGTTCGGCAGCAATGCGCCAAGCCTGGCGATCTATCATCACCATCACGACCACGCCCACGACCTGCATGGCTCGGTGGTTGCCCCGGCCCAAGGCGGGCATGTACACGGAGAACACTGCAAGCATGGCTGATTTTCTGCTTTACGCCCTGCTCGCAGGCTTGGCCCTGGCTCTGGTCGCCGGCCCCTTGGGATCCTTCGTGGTCTGGCGGCGCATGGCCTATTTCGGCGACACCCTTTCACATGCCGCACTGCTGGGCGTAGCCCTGGGCTTCGTGCTGGATATCAGCCCGGCGCTGGCGGTAACGGTCGGCTGCCTGTTGCTGGCGATCCTGCTGGTCACCCTGCAGCAACGCCAGGCGCTGGCCTCTGACACCCTGCTGGGTATTCTCGCCCCGAGCACCCTGTCGCTCGGCCTGGTGGTACTGAGCTTCATGCACGATGTGCGCATCGACCTGATGGCTTATCTGTTCGGTGATCTGCTAGCGATCAGCCCCGGCGACCTGGCCTGGATCCTTGGCGGCAGTGCGGCGGTGTTGCTGTTGCTGGTAGCGCTCTGGCGCCCGTTGCTGGCGGTGACCGTGCATGAAGAACTGGCGATGGTCGAAGGCCTGCCGGTGGCGGCGCTGCGTCTGGCGTTGATGCTGTTGATCGCGGTGGTGATTGCCGTGGCGATGAAGATCGTCGGGGTGTTGCTGATCACCTCGCTGCTGATCATCCCGGCCGCTGCGGCGCAGCGTCACGCCCGCTCGCCCGAGCAGATGGCCCTGGGCGCCAGCCTGCTGGGGGTTACCGCGGTGTGCGGGGGCCTGGCATTGTCGTGGTTCAAAGACACCCCGGCCGGCCCGTCGATCGTGGTCTGCGCCGCGGTGCTATTCTTGCTGAGCCTGGCCTGGCCTCGGCGCTGAGCCACAGGGTGCAGCCAAGGCGGTTGCACCCTGCGACAGTTAAATCACGCAGGGCCCTGAAGATTTATTTTCGAGTCTACGGACTGGGTGTAGACTTGCTCGCTTTTTGCGCAAATAGAGAGTCGCAGGAATGAAGCCGTTCGCCTCCCGTTATCTGCTCCTTGCCGCGTTTTCGCTGATCCTGGCTGCGTGCTCCAGCACCCCGACCGATAACGCCACCACGCCTGCCCAGGCCGATGCCTGGCAGCAGCTGGAGCAAAGTATCGCCAGCAGTGAGCTGGCCACCGCCGAAGATCAGCTGGCCGCCCTGCAGGCCCAGTATCCCAATGACAGCCGGGTCGAGCAGCACCAACGGCAATTGGCCGAAGCCTACCTGCAACGCAGCCAGATCGTCCTGCAAAAGGGCGACGTCAATGCTGCCGCTACCGCCCTGAGCCGTGCCCGTGCCCTGATGCCCAAGGCTCCGGCATTGACCGGTGGCGTCAATGGCGCCATCGCCCAGGCCCGCAAGGCTGAACTGGAAAAAGCCGAAGCGGCCCTCAAAGCGGCGGAAGCACGTCCTGCGGCCAAACTTATCGACCCGACCGCAGCAAGCACCGTCGTGGCATTGAAAACCACCAATATTCGCGAAATGCGCCGGCAACTGGATGACATCGCCACTGATGTAGTGAACTACCAGTGCGACGTGGTGTTCCAGGTACCGCGCAAGGATGACGCCCCGTGGCTCAAGACCCTGCTGGGCAAGCGCGTCCATAAGCTCGACAGCGAGTTCGCCCTGCAGCAGTCCCACGAAATCCAGCGCAACCAGCCTGCCCGGGCGGTTCTGATTCCGCGTCGTCCTTGAGCAGCCGGGTGGCGCCCCCACCCGCTACCAGGGCCGATACAGGGCGGGCCCGACGAGCGTTCATTCGGATTGGCCACTGATCGCGTTATTCCCGTAGCATTGGTCAATTGCGAAATAAATGCTAAGAACCTCTATACGAACAGGCTAAAATGCGCGCCCCGGCTAACCGCTGACCCATATTCCATGCGCCCCACAAGGTTCGCTACGTGATCGAGTTTCAAAATGTGCATAAAACCTACCGCGTCGCCGGTAGGGACATCCCCGCGCTGCACCCGACCAACCTGAGTGTCGAAAACGGCCAGGTATTCGGACTGATCGGCCACTCCGGTGCCGGTAAAAGTACCCTGCTGCGCCTGATCAACCGCCTGGAAGCCCCAAGCGGCGGCAAGATCATCGTTGACGGTGAAGATGTCACCGCGTTCGACGCCAACGACCTGCGGCGTTTCCGCCAGCAGGTCGGGATGATCTTCCAGCACTTCAACCTGCTGGCGTCCAAGACCGTGGCCGACAACGTCGCGCTGCCACTGACCCTGGCCGGCGAGCTGTCGCGCAAGGAAATCGACATCCGGGTCAGCGAACTGCTGGCCCGTGTCGGCCTGTCCGAGCACGCGAAAAAGTATCCGGCGCAGTTGTCCGGTGGCCAGAAGCAACGCGTCGGCATTGCCCGTGCTTTGTCCACCAAGCCGAAAATCCTGCTCTGCGACGAAGCCACCAGCGCGCTCGATCCGCAGACCACGGCTTCGGTCCTGCAACTGCTGGCAGAGATCAACCGTGAACTGAAGCTGACCATCGTGCTGATCACCCATGAAATGGACGTGATCCGCCGGGTCTGTGACCGGGTTGCGGTGATGGATGCCGGGCAGATCGTCGAACAGGGGCCGGTGGCCGATGTGTTCCTGCATCCGCAGCACCCGACCACCAAGCGCTTCGTCCAGGAAGACGAGCAGATCGACGAGAACGAACAGCGCGACGACTTCGCCCATGTACCGGGCCGCATCGTGCGCCTGACGTTCCAGGGCGATTCCACCTACGCGCCGCTGCTGGGCACCGTAGCCCGCGAAACCGGTGTGGACTACAGCATCCTCGCTGGCCGCATCGACCGCATCAAAGACACCCCGTATGGGCAGCTGACCCTGGCCGTCACTGGCGGCGACATGGAAGCGGCCTTCGCCCGCTTCACGGCGGCTGATGTTCATATGGAGGTACTGCGTTAATGGACGCCTTGAGTTTCTTTGCCAACGTCGACTGGGCCGAAATCTGGCTGGCGACCATCGACACCATGATCATGCTGTTCGGCTCGCTGTTCTTCACCGTGCTGCTCGGCCTGCCATTGGGCGTGCTGCTGTTCCTCTGCGGCCCGCGTCAGCTGTTCGAGCAGAAGGGCGTGTATGCGCTGCTGTCGCTGGTGGTCAACGTGCTGCGTTCGCTGCCGTTCATCATCCTGCTGATCGTGATGATTCCGTTCACCGTGTTGATCACCGGCACTTCGCTGGGCGTCGCCGGGGCTATCCCGCCGCTGGTGGTGGGGGCTACGCCATTCTTCGCCCGCCTGGTGGAAACCGCCTTGCGCGAGGTTGATCGCGGCATTATCGAAGCGACCCAGTCGATGGGCGCCACTACCCGCCAGATCATCACCAATGCCTTGCTGCCCGAGGCCCGTCCGGGCATCTTTGCAGCCATCACCGTCACTGCCATTACCCTGGTGTCCTACACCGCCATGGCCGGTGTGGTTGGCGCGGGCGGCCTTGGTGACCTGGCCATCCGCTTCGGCTACCAACGCTTCCAGACCGATGTGATGGTGGTCACCGTGGTCCTGCTGCTGATACTGGTTCAAGTACTGCAGAGCGTGGGCGACAAACTGGTTGTGCATTTTTCCCGTAAGTAACCCCATGGGTCGGCGACGCCGACACACCGGGGGCCGGATCGGCCCTCACAAGGAGTGATTTGATGAAAAAGCTGCTTGCTGTTGTCGCCGCCGTCGCGGCCTTCTCCGCTCAGGCCGAGACCCTGACCGTTGCTGCCACCCCGGTACCGCACGCCGAGATCCTCGAGTTCGTCAAACCGGCCCTGGCCAAAGAAGGCGTGGACCTGAAGGTGAAGGTGTTCACCGACTACATCCAGCCGAACGTACAGGTTGCCGAGAAGCGCCTGGACGCCAACTTCTTCCAGCACCAGCCGTACCTGGATGAGTTCAACAAGGCCAAGGGCACCCATCTGGTCAGTGT
>JBOICD010000248.1:0-5679 GCA_050739855.1 Pseudomonas sp. | reverse complement strand
CCTTCATCGCTGCCGGTACTTCGTACTCGAACCACAACCAGCCGATGCTGCCGTTCTACATCTTCTACTCGATGTTCGGCTTCCAGCGTATCGGTGACCTGGCCTGGGCCGCTGGCGACAGCCGTACCCGTGGCTTCCTGATCGGCGGCACCGCCGGCCGTACCACCCTCAACGGTGAAGGCCTGCAGCACGAAGACGGTCACAGCCACATGCTGGCCGCGACCATCCCGAACTGCCGCACCTATGATCCGACCTACGGCTACGAGCTGGCGGTGATCATTCAGGACGGCATGAAGAAGATGACCGAAGAGCAACAGGACGTCTTCTACTACATCACCGTGATGAACGAAGCCTACACCCAGCCAGCAATCCCGGCCGGCGCCGAGGAAGGCATCATCAAGGGCATGTACCTGCTCGAGGAAGACACCCGCGAAGCGGCCTACCACGTTCAGCTGATGGGCTCCGGCACCATCCTGCGTGAAGTGCGTGAAGCGGCGAAGATCCTGCGTGAAGAGTTCAACGTCGGTGCCGACGTCTGGAGCGTCACCAGCTTCAACGAACTGCGTCGCGACGGCCTGGCCGTAGAGCGCAGCAACCGTCTCAAGCCGGGTCAGAAGCCACAGATCACCTACGTCGAAGAGTGCCTGGCTGGCCGCAAGGGCCCGGTCATCGCCTCCACCGACTACATGAAGCTGTTCGCCGAGCAGATTCGCCAGTGGGTGCCGAGCAAAGAGTTCAAAGTCCTGGGTACCGATGGTTTCGGTCGCAGCGACAGCCGCAAGAAGCTGCGTCACTTCTTCGAAGTCGACCGTCACTTCGTCGTGCTGGCTGCACTGGAAGCCTTGGCTGACCGTGGCGATATCGAACCCAAGGTTGTGGCCGATGCCATCGCCAGGTTCGGTATCGACCCGGACAAACGCAACCCACTGGACTGCTGAGGAGTATTTTTAAGTGAGCGAACTCATTCGCGTACCTGACATCGGCAGCGGTGAAGGTGAAATCATTGAGCTGTTCGTCAAAGTCGGCGACCGCATCGAAGCTGACCAGAGCCTGCTGACCCTGGAGTCCGACAAGGCCTCCATGGAGATCCCGGCTCCCAAGGCCGGTGTGATCAAGTCGCTGAAGGTCAAGCTGGGCGACCGCCTGAAAGAAGGCGACGAGCTGATGGAACTGGAAGTCGAGGGCGCAGCTGCTGCGCCTGAGGCTCCGGCTGCTGCACCGGCTGCCGCAGCCCCTGCTGCCGCTCCGGTAGCCGAGGCGGCGCCTGCCCCAGCGGCGGCACCGGCGGCTGCCGCTGTTCAGGACATCCACGTTCCGGACATCGGCTCCTCGGGCAAAGCCAAGATCATCGAAGTCCTGGTCAAGGTCGGCGATACCGTCGAAGCCGACCAGTCGCTGATCACCCTGGAATCGGACAAAGCCTCGATGGAGATCCCGTCTCCAGCCGCTGGCGTGGTCGAAGCCGTGATTGCCAAGCTGGACGACGAAGTCGGTACCGGCGACCTGATCCTCAAGCTGAAAGTTGCCGGTGCTGCTCCGGCGGCCGCTCCAGCACCTGCCGCTGCCGCTCCGGCGCCAGCTGCTCCTGCTGCGGCGCCTGCGCCTGCGCCGGCTGCCCCAGCCGCCGCACCGGTTGCCGCCCCTGCTGCTGCCAACGGTGCCAAGGTTCACGCCGGCCCCGCCGTGCGTCAGCTGGCCCGTGAGTTCGGCGTCGAGCTGAGCGCGGTAGCGGCCACCGGCCCGCACGGTCGTATCCTCAAGGAAGACGTGCAGGTTTACGTCAAGGCCATGATGCAGAAGGCCAAGGAAGCCCCGGCCGCCGGTGCAACCGGTGGTGCAGGCATCCCGCCGATTCCGGAAGTCGACTTCAGCCGCTTCGGTGAAATCGAAGAAGTGCCGATGACCCGCCTGATGCAGATGGGTGCCACCAACCTGCATCGCAGCTGGCTGAACGTGCCTCACGTGACCCAGTTCGACTCGGCCGACATCACCGAGCTGGAAGCCTTCCGCGTTGCGCAGAAAGCCGTTGCAGAGAAGGCCGGCGTCAAGCTGACCGTCCTGCCGCTGCTGCTCAAGGCCTGTGCCCACCTGCTCAAGGAACTGCCGGACTTCAACAGCTCGCTGGCACCTAGCGGCAAAGCGATCATCCGCAAGAAGTACGTCAACGTCGGTTTCGCCGTAGACACCCCGGATGGCCTGCTGGTCCCGGTGATCAAGAACGTCGACCAGAAGAGCCTGCTGCAACTGGCTGGCGAAGCGGCGGCCCTGGCTGAAAAAGCCCGGACCAAAAAGCTGTCGGCGGACGACATGCAGGGTGCCTGCTTCACCATTTCCAGCCTCGGCCACATTGGCGGCACCGGCTTCACGCCGATCGTCAACGCGCCGGAAGTGGCGATCCTCGGTGTTTCCAAGGCCACCATCCAGCCAGTCTGGGACGGCAAAGCCTTCCAGCCGAAGCTGATGCTGCCGCTGTCGCTGTCCTACGATCACCGCGTGATCAACGGTGCAGCTGCCGCGCGCTTCACCAAGCGCCTGGGCGACCTGCTGACCGACATCCGCACCATGCTGCTGTAATGCTGTTTCCTGTCTCCCTCTGCCGGGGGAGACAGGCTCCCTTTTCGAGCTGCCACGCTCGTACCTCAACCCCGCCACTTTGGCGGGGCTTTTTTTGCCTGTGATTCCTAATGAAACTCCACCCCCGGTGGGAGCGGGCTTGCCCCGCGATAGCGGTTTGTCAGCCACATCGTATCGCGGGGCAAGCCCGCTCCCACCGGGTTTAAGATTCAAGCTACGATGCCGACACAGTACATGCAGGCTTGTCAGCCTCAAGCGCATGATGCAACCTTGCCAAAACGCGTAGTAGCAGATTGCGCTATCTTCGCGAACAGCCTTCTTGAAGCGAGCCCTCAATGAAAAGCCAACCCGATGCCGCCAGCCGTATGGTGGCCGAGGTCGTGACGCAATTGCCCGTGCCTTCGCGGCTCGGCATGCTGCGTTTCGAACGGCTGAATGAAGCCAGTTGGGCCCTGCTGTACCTCGACCCCGCCTGCGAACGCCAGTTCGGCCTGGCCGCAGTCGAGCTCTGCGCCCTGGTCGGCTCGCCCTACGCCAGCCTGATGGAGCCCGAGGCGCGCTACAAACTGCATGACGCCATCCAGCTGCAGCTGGGCCAGCGCCCGCACTACCTGGTGCGCTACACCCTGCACACCGCTCAAGGACCGCTGCACCTGCTGGAACTCGGTGAAGCCTACAAGCAGCACAACCGCCAGTTATTGCGCGGCTACCTGATGGTCATCGACACCCAGCCCGGTGACGGCCCGGACCTCAGCGCCGCCGACCTGGAAACCCGCAACAACCGCCTGCAGATCGCCCTGCAGCTCAACCAGCAGGCGCAGCAGGAACAACTTGAGCATCTGGAACGGGTGCGCGCCCAGCAGGAGCTGATCCTGCACCTGGCCCGTCATCGCTACAGCGCCAGCAACTCGCTGCTCGAAGCCGCCGAGCTGATCACCCGCAGCGCTTGTGAGATCTACAAGATCGAATGTGCGAGCATCTGGTACCTGGAAGGGCAGCGCCTGGAGCCAATCTCCGCGTACTACCGCGAGAGCCAGGAATACCGCCTGCCCGATGCCATCGACGCCAGCCGCTTTCCCGATTACCTCGACGCCCTGCACACCAGCCGCGCCATCGACGCCCACAATGCCAGCCATGATCCGCGCACCCGGGAGATGGCTGAAAGCATGCGCCCGCGCGACATCAATGCCATGCTCGATGCCAGCATCCGCATCGATGGCCAGGTGGTCGGCGTGCTCTGCCTGGAACACACCGGCTCGGCACGGGCCTGGCAGTCGGATGAAATCGCCTTTGCCGGCGAGCTGGCCGATCAGTTCGCCCAGGTCATCAACAACCACAACCGGCGTACCGCCACCAGTGCCCTGCACCTGTTCCAGCGTGCTGTCGAACAGAGTGCCAACGCCTTTTTGCTGGTCAATCGCGATGGTGTGGTCGAGTACGTCAACCCAAGTTTCACCGCCATCACCCAGTACAGTACTGACGAGGTCCATGGTCATCGCCTCTCCGAGCTACCGGCCCTGGAAAACCTCAGTGAGCTGTTGTTCGACGCCCCTTCGAGCCTGGCCATGGGCAACAGCTGGCAGGGCGAATTCAAGAGCCGACGCAAGAACCTCGAGCCCTACTGGGGGCAGCTGTCGATCTCCAAGGTCTACGGTGACAACCGCGAACTGACTCACTACATCGGCATCTACGAAGACATCACCCAGAGCAAGCTGGCCCAGCAGCGCATCGAACGCCTGGCCTACACCGACAACCTGACCAGCCTGGGCAACCGGCCGGCGTTCATCCGTAACCTTGACGAACGCTTTGCCCGCGACAGCGACAGTCCCATCTGCCTGCTGCTGGTGGACATCGACAACTTCAAGCGGATCAACGACAGCCTCGGCCACCAGACCGGCGACAAACTGCTGATCAGCCTGGCCCGGCGCCTGCGCAACAGCCTCAGCGCCGGCGGCAGCCTGGCGCGCTTTGCCAGTAACGAGTTCGCCGTCCTGCTCGAAGACACCGACCTCAAAGACGGCAAACAGATTGCCCAGCAACTGCTCAGGACCCTCGACAAGCCGCTGTTCGTCGACAACCAGCTGATCAACGTCACCGGCTCCGTGGGCCTGGCTTGTGCACCGCTGCATGGCCGTGACCCGCAGACCCTGATGAAAAACGCAGGGTTGGCCCTGCACAAGGCCAAAGCCAACGGCAAGCACCAGGCCCAGGTGTTCACCGAGGCCCTGAATGCCGAAGCCAGCTACAAGCTGTTCGTCGAAAACAACCTGCGCCGCGCCCTGACCCAGAACGAGCTGGATGTGTTCTACCAGCCCAAGCTGTGCTTGCGCAGCGGCCGTCTGCTGGGCCTGGAAGCCCTGCTGCGCTGGAACCATCCGGACAAGGGCATGATCCGCCCGGACCAGTTCATCAGCGTTGCCGAGGAAACCGGGCTGATCATCCCGATCGGCAAGTGGATCGCCCGCCAGGCCTGCCGCATGAGCCAGAAGTTGCGCACTGAAGGGCTGGGCAATCTGCAGGTGGCGATCAACCTGTCGCCCAAGCAGTTTTCCGATCCTGAGCTGGTTGCCTCGATCGCCAACATCCTCAAGGAAGAAGCCCTGCCGCCCCATCTGCTGGAGCTGGAGCTGACCGAAGGCCTGCTGCTCGAAGCCACCGAAGACACCCACCGCCAGCTCGACCAGCTCAAGCAACTGGGGCTGACCCTGGCCATGGACGATTTCGGCACCGGGTATTCCTCGCTCAGTTACCTGAAGAAGTTTCCGATCGACATCATCAAGATCGACCGCAGCTTCATTCATGAAATTCCCGACAACCAGGACGACATGGAAATCACCTCGGCGGTGGTGGCCATGGCCCACAACCTCAAGCTCAAGGTGGTCGCCGAAGGCATCGAGACCGCCGAACAGCTGGCGTTCCTGCGTCGTCACCGCTGCGACGTCGGCCAGGGCTATCTGTTCGACCGCCCGATCCCGGGGGCCGAGCTGGTCAACAAACTCAAGCGCTATCCGCGTGGCCCAAGCGCCTGACAGCGGCGCTGGTCTCGGGCAATATAGGATCATTCGGGCCCCATCGCGGGGCAAGCCCGCTCCCACCGGTGGGAGC
>JBOICD010000247.1:0-5690 GCA_050739855.1 Pseudomonas sp. | reverse complement strand
CACCAGGACTGTGATGACCCGGTGGGAGCGGGCTTGCCCCGCGATGAACCTTACACCTGTGGCCCCTGCAGACGCGGCGCCCAGTCTTCCACTTCAGCCTGTTCCAGGCGGCGCGTCAGAGTCCGCCGCCAGTTCGGCACCAGGGGCAATTCCAGGCACTGGCGAATGATTTCACGGTCCACGCGCTTATCGAACAACACTGACGACAACCGCGCTACCGACCACTGCGGATGAGGCCGTTCGAGCAGTTCGAAGGACATACCCGCCGCCAGCACGCCCTCCTCCAGCACCCGGTAATACCAACCGGTACGTCCGCTTTGCTGGACGCGCAACGACATGTCCCTGACCCCGAAGCGATCATTGAGCTTCCAGCACGGCATGCGCCCCTGGGAAATTTCCAGCACCGCCGTGCCCACCCGCAAACGATCCCCCAGGCACACAGTCTGCTCGGTCCAGCCAAAGGTGCTGAGGTTCTCGCCAAAAGCACCTGGCGTCTGCAGCAGCGGGTGCTCACCCAACGCCTCAGCCCACAGCGCATAGTGCTCTCGCGGGTAATGATGAATCGCTTTTTCCTTGCCGCCATGCACCCGCAGATCACCCTGTTCGTCGCCAGCCAGGCCGAGCTCCGTCACGCTCAGTTCGCCGCTGCGTGGCTGCTTGGCGATAGCACTACTAGAACCTGGCCGGGTGAAGGGTACGGCCTTACCGGTCAAAACAGCTTCAAGCTTCATCGGCATTACTCCGTCAGTTCGGCAAGTTGATGCTCGCGGCAAATCAGGTCGCGCTCGCCTGCAGTCAGCGGCTCCTGGGTCAACTCGCAAAAGCCGCCACTGGCAGTCTTGCGATGAAACCGGCAGGTCTTGCACAGGCCGAATCCCGGCACGTTTTCGTTGCGCTGGACAGTACGCAACAGGTCACCCAGCAGGTCTTCCAGATCCTGAGCACGCGTCCCCATGCGCGCGCTGGCCGCAGCGAGGAAATCCGGCGGCATCACCGCATCGAGCAAGGCCCGGGCAGGTTCGGTCAAGCTCAGGTGCACACTGCGTTTGTCCGCAGCATCCTGGGTCTTGACGATCAAGCCCTTGGCCTCCAGTGCCTTGAGCGATTGCGAGACCGTGCCCTTGGTCAGCCCCAGATACTCGGTTACCGCCAGTGGTGTATTGGAATAGCGGTTGCAGCGCGCCAGATACAGCAAGGCGCTGAGCTGAATCGGCTGCAGATCGGCCAACAGCGGGTGCTGGCGAAACCAGACGCGGGTCAGGCTCGACAGCCTTTCCAACAGGTCAAATAGCACGGTGTGTAGCCTCGGTTGATCAGGTCGATAGATAGTATCGAATAAAAACTATATTGACAAAGACCCGGATGAGCTTAGGCTATTTGGTATCGATTCAAAACCATAAACCCAGCAGGAGCCATCCCATGAAACGTACCCTGGCCTTCACCCTCAGCCTGTTCGCCACCCAGGTCTGGGCCCATGAAAGCCCTGGCATCAGCAGTGCCAAAGGCAATGCCGAAGCCGCCTTCGACCTGGTCCAGACCCGGGTCTTCAAGCAAGGCGACAATCTGGTGTTCGAACAACTGGTCGACGGCAAGGCCGGCAGCCGCCTGCCGAGCGCCAAGGGCTCTTTTGCCGGGGCCGAGGTCTACAGCTATGTCTGGCCTACCAGCCTGGACAGCAGCAGCGTCGGCTTTGAGGCCAAGGCAGGCATTCTGGCTCTGGCCCTGACCTCGCACCCGGACTTCGATGACACCCCGCAGCTCGATGAAAACCGCGATGGCAAGACCGACAACGACGGTGGCCTGTGGCACGCCCACTGGGTGGTGTTGAGCAAAGATGAAAGCTGTGGCCCGAGCGGGCTCAAGGTGCGTGACATACCCAAAGGGGCCAAGCCGAAATTGCCCGCCACCTGGCCGGGTGCGCCGATCTACATCGATTCTCCCGGTTACGCACTGAGCGTGGACAAGAACGCTGCACAGATCAGCGTACCGCTGGCGGCTGTAGGCTTCCCGCAGAGTTTCAATTATGACGGTGTAACCGCAGCGCTGAAGGTCAACGCCGACCTGCACGACCCATTTCTGTGTGTCAGCAGCGTGTGGGACATCAGCTCCGGTGACCTGTCATTGCCGGGCACCTGGAAGCTCAAGCAGGATTAAGCGACAGCAGGCGAGCCGGCCGACGACAGGCTGCGGCTCGCCTCTGGGCAAAAGCCGGTTAGCGTCGCTATGCTGGAGGTCATGAACGCCTCCCTACCCACCCGCTCCCCCTGCCCGCCCGGCGCCTGTAATTGCGGCCGTGAAACGCTGCAGGACATGCGCATCCTGCTGCTGACCCGCCAGGAAGAGAAGCGCCTGCTCGAGCGCCTGGAAAATCTGCAGAGCCTGGCAGACCTGGAGCACATGCAGCGCAAGCTCTTTGAGAACCTCGGCATTCGCCTGCAGATCAGCCCCAGCGACAACGAAGTGCGGACCATGCGCGGCTTCAACATCCAGATCGAAGAACTACCGGGCCTGTGCCGCAAGACCCGGCAGAGCATCCCTGCCGCCATCCGCCGGGCGCTGGAGCGTCAGCCACAGATCGCCTACCGGCTGCTGGACGCCCAGGATTTGCTGCGTGATGCTTGAGTGGCCATTCACGCTATTGAAGGACTTATCGCGGCACGCTTAAACCCAGCGCCTGCCCGAAAACGCCAGGTAGGGAAGTTTCGCGGGCGTAAAACTGGACTCTCTCCCCAACAGGCGATCAGAAGCGCGGCTTAAAACCCGGTAAGCCGTTCGCCTCTCGCCACTCTTTGATGGTCTTGGTGATTCCCTCAGCAGATGTGTCAGCCCCCTGTTCAGGGTGGTAAATCAAGTCCGCGCCGCTGGGGTGGCCGACGATTTTCCTAAAATGAAACAAAAGGATGTCAGCACGTACACCTGACGGCGCAACATCCTCCTTGAAAAGCTCTTCCAAGAACTTAACGAACTCATATTCGGTGTAGTCAGAGAGGTTGCTTTTGATAAAAGGATCACTCATGTTTGCACCTTAAACCTGATGTACTTCAATGTGATTTTTTGGTTCCTTTTGCGCCTAAGTTTCGCGGGCGTAAAACTGGAATCTCCCCTGAAAGCTTGATCAGAAGCGCGGTTTAAAGCCCGGTAGGCCGTTGGCCAAGCACCAAGCCTGAATTATCTGCACGACACCGTCAGGTGACTCATCAGTACCGTCTTCTGGATAATAAAGAAGATCCGATCCTGCTGGGTGAGGAACTACTTTATTAAAATGCTCTACTAACGCGTCTCGTTCCTCCTCAGTTCCCGAATCGTCGATAGCTTTGATCAGGGCCTTGAACTCCTGTTCAGTGTAATCCGCAAGGTTGGTCTTCAGCTTCATCACTTCATCCCTCGATGTATGTCTATATGGTGCTTGGATGTAACCGCTCTCAAGTTGTCCACGTCGTACACCGCGCCACCATCTTTAATCAATTCGACGTGGTGCAGCTCGAAGGAGATACGCTTTCCTACATGCTCGCTCTTAGGTGCCGCCGGGGCAAAACCTTTCGCCATGTCTGAGAGATTGCGTGGCTTGAATTGTCGGCTCAATTCTGGATCGGCAGCGACGGCCTTCCAAAACGCCTTCCTGAACGCATCGAAGCTAGAAAACTCGCGCCCTCTGAGCTGGTCGGCAATGCGTGTTGGGACAGGGGAACCCAATCCGACACCGGCCCCAGCGAGCCAAATCCCCGTCACGTCTTGACCAATGCCTGTGACCACACCCGGCGCACCACGCACATTAAGCGAGATATAGACCGGCAGGATTTGCGGCTGACTCGGGAACCAGATAATGGCGTCCCGGAAGTCGGGTGGGTTTGCCGGATGTTCATAGCGTTGCTCGGCCTGTTCGGCTTCGGGAAAGACAAACACCGCAGGTAATTGCGGGGCACCTTCCAGCGCTGGAATACCTAGCACCCTGCTGGTATCGACGGCAGGTGTCCAGATCAGCTCTACGCCGTCGCCCAGATCTGCGACCAGTTGATCACCGCGTGCGGTGGCAGCAATCACCGGGACACTTCGCCACGTGGAGTTGTTGCCGGTGTATACCCCGAACGCGCTGACCGATTCTTCAGGTAGGTGTTTGACGTTGACCCGCACTCCGATGTTGGCCACAGCCAGATTGGCGAACTCTTCGGTGCTGTAAAACGCGGTGTCCGACGCAATGGTATTGGGCCAGAGCATAGCGACGGTGCCCGCAATGGCACCTGCGACAACGCCTGCGCTGACGGCAGCACCAGACAAACCCAGCGACAACGAGCCACCGACTCGCCCAGCCAAGGTCAGTGCCGTGGTTGAACCACCGATCAGCTGAAGAGGTGTGCCCGCCGAAGATATGGCCTCACGGGTGCTGAGCACGGCATAGGTGCCGTAATTGCCCAACCCTTCTAATGGTGCTGGGCCATTGGGATAGCAGACCTGCCCATTAACCACGCTGGTGGATTTGGCAAATGTGCACTCCTGGACGGGAGGTGGTTTTAGTTGTTCGGCTTTTTCGCGTTCTTCATATCGGCGATGGACTTCATCTTGTCGAGCGCGGTCAGCGTTTTGAACTGCTTGATATCGGTGTCTCTCTTCCTCTTGCGTCTGCTGATTCACCAGAGCATTTTGCGATCTGCTAGCCGGTGTACTGCGGGGTAAAATGCTGATGACGTAGGGCCATTCCTTGGAACGTATCAACCCTCGGCGCTGGAGTGACTCATCACTTTCCTCAGACAACTTCTGGGGCATTATCGATACTCTGCACAAGTCAAATCCATTTATGAGGGCCGAAGAATAACCGCAGTAATCTTACGGTCAAATACTGGCTTATCGCCATCTTGACTGAGAGTACGGACCATGCGCGACTTCAGCATCCATCGAAGAACTACCGGGCCTGTGCCGCAAGACCCGGCAGAGCATCCCTGCCGCCATCCGCCGGGCGCTGGAGCGTCAGCCGGAGATTGCCTACCGGCTGCTGGATGCCCAGGATTTGCTGCGTGATGCCTGAAGGGCTGCCACTGTACACTTTGCATTTACCGAGCTATTACCGATGCCCACCCTGCTCTCTCGCGAGGTCTACCAACAATTGCGCGACGCCGCCCTCGGCGTACGCGCCCTGCAGCTTCTGCAACAGCATCAGCTCGACGGGCAGCTATGGGTCGATATCGATGGCTGGCAACTGCTGCTGGATTTTGAAGGGGATCGCCTGCACCACTGCGAACGCTGCAGGCACCCGGATGGCCGAGAGGGCTCGCTGGACACCTGGCAACGATATGGCACCAACCCGGTTAGCCTGCTCAGCACCTGGGAAATGGCACAAATCGAGCGGCTATTGGGGCGGGATCGCGGCAAGTACCAATAACGGCTATCGACATCCCGCGGGTGATGTGTTCAGTACCATTCGCCGTCGTCAATCCATTCCGGTATTGGTAACAGACAAGCGCTTCGAATATGTTCAACTTATCCGCGAAAAATGATGAGCGCTGATGCAGGTCTGGCAGTTGAGTTGTAGGCCTTATCGCGGGCAAGCCCGCTCCCACCGTGTGGGAGCTGGCTTGCCCCGCGATGCTCCTCAGAACACCGCCCCGACCGGATAAACAAAGGCATTCACGTCATAGAACGGCGTACGCTGGTAAAACCATTGCAGGCGCGCACTGGAGCTAGCAGCAAAGACCTTG
>JBOICD010000246.1:0-5697 GCA_050739855.1 Pseudomonas sp. | reverse complement strand
GCCCCTGGCTGTGTTCGTTCAGCCAGGGGCAACGCAGCGATCAACCGCGGTGACGGCTGCGGAAGAAGTTGATCAGGCCCTGGGTCGATGCGTCTTCGGCAGCTTCTTCAATACCACCGGTCAGGCGCTGGTAGACGCCCTTGCCGAGTTCTTTGCCCAGCTCCACGCCCCACTGGTCGAAGGCGTTGATACCCCAGATCACGCTCTGCACGAAGACCTTGTGCTCGTACATCGCCACCAACGCGCCGAGACGGCGTGGGCTGATGCGCTCGACCACCAACGTGTTGCTCGGGCGGTTGCCGGGGATCACCTTGTGTGGTGCCAGCTTCTGGATATCGGCTTCGCTCATGCCCTTGTCGCGCAGCTCGGCTTCGGCCTCGCTACGGGTCTTGCCGAGCATCAGCGCCTGGCTCTGCGACAGGCAGTTGGCGTACAGCCATTGATGGTGGTCGGCAACCGGGTTGAAGCTGACCACCGGGACAATGAAATCCGCCGGGATCAGTTGGGTGCCCTGGTGCAGCAACTGGTGGTAGGCATGCTGGCCGTTGCAACCGACGCCACCCCAGATCACCGGACCGGTGTCATGGTTGACCGGTGTGCCATCCTGGCGAACGCTCTTGCCGTTGGACTCCATGTCCAGCTGCTGCAAGTGCTTGGTGATGTTACGCAGGTAGTGATCGTACGGCAGGATCGCGTGGCTCTGTGCACCCCAGAAGTTACCGTACCAGACGCCCAGCAGAGCCAGCAGCACCGGCATGTTCTGCTCGAACGGGGCGTTCTGGAAATGCTGGTCCATGGTGTAGGCACCGGACAGCAGTTCTTTGAAGTTGGCGGTGCCGATGGCCAGGGCAATCGGCAGACCAATGGCCGACCACAGCGAGTAACGACCGCCGACCCAGTCCCACATCGGGAAGATGTTTTCTTCGCGGATGCCGAAGGCCACAGCGGCGGCCTTGTTGCTCGACACGGCGATGAAGTGTTTGTACAACTCGGCTTCCGAGCCGCCCTGGGCCAGGTACCAGCCACGGGCAGCCTGGGCGTTCTTCAAGGTTTCCAGGGTGTTGAAGGATTTCGAGGACACGATGAACAGGGTGGTTTCAGCGCGCAGTTTGGCCGACAGCTCATGGAATTCGCTGCCGTCGATATTGGCCAGGTAATGGCAGCGCACGCCGCGCTGGGCGTAGGGCAGCAGCGCCTCGGAGACCAGCTCTGGGCCGAGGAAAGAGCCACCGATACCAATGTTGACCACGTCGGTGATCGGCTTCTCGCTGTAGCCGCGCCACAGCCCGTCATGGATGCGGCCAACCAGTTCAGTGACCTGGTTGAGGACTTTGTGCACTTCAGGCATCACGTTGACGCCGTTGACACTCAATTTGTCGCCCACTGGCCGACGCAGTGCGGTGTGCAGGGCCGGGCGGCCTTCGGATGCGTTGAGAATTTCGCCGGCGAACAGTGCCTTGATCGCCTCTTGCAGGCCGACTTCATTGGCCAGGTTGACCAACAGGTCGCGGCTTTGGCCGTTGATCAGGTTCTTCGAGTAGTCGAGAAACAGTCCGCAGGTGCTCAGGGAAAACTGTTCGAAGCGCTTTGGCTCGGCATTGAATGCCTCGCGCATGCTGAAGTCCTGCATGGCTTCGCGGTGTTGCTGGAGCGCCTGCCAGGCGGGCAGAGCGGTTACATCATGAGGGGTGCGGTAGTAAGCCATCGCTGCAGGTTTCCTTATTGCGTGAACTGCCTTGGACACTGAAACCAGCGCCCCGTTTGCAGGCTGATGCCAATTATAGGCATCAGCCCGGGTTACAGGGAGTGGGCTCGGTGGGCGACCTAGTTACTTGTCGTCGAGATTCAGGTGCAGGTTGTCGATCAGGCGGGTGGCACCGAGGTAGGCGGCGGCCAGGATCACCACATCGCGATCTTCGGCGGTTGCCGGACGCAGGCTCAGGGCCTGGCGGATTTCCAGGTAGTCGGGGCGAAAGCCGGCGCTTTGCAGCTGTTGCTGGCCGTTGGCGATCAAGGCCGGGTAGTCGCGTTCACCTTGTTCGATGGCCGCGGCCATCTGGCTCAGCAGTCGATACAGCGCTGGCGCGATGGCGCGTTGTTCTTCGTTCAGATAACCGTTGCGAGAGGACAGCGCCAGGCCATCCTCGGCACGCACGGTCGGTTCGCCAATGCTCTGGATCGGCATGTTCAGATCGCGCACCAGGGCGCGGATCACCGCCAACTGCTGGAAATCTTTCTGACCGAAAACGGCCAGGTCCGGCTGGACCATGTTGAACAGCTTGCTGACCACTGTCGCCACACCTTCGAAATGGCCTGGACGGCTGGCGCCACACAGGCCTTCGGACAGCTGCGCAACGTTGACGCGGGTCTGGCCGTCCATACCGTCGGGGTACATCTCTTCGACGCTGGGGGCGAACAGCAGGTGGCACCCGGCCTGGAGCAGTTTCTCCTGGTCGGCAGCGAGGGTTCGCGGGTACTTGTCGAGGTCTTCGCTGGGGCCGAACTGCAGCGGGTTGACGAAGATACTGGCGACGACGAAATCGACGCGCTGTGCGGCCTTGGTCACCAGCGCGGCGTGACCGCTGTGCAGGTTGCCCATGGTCGGTACGAAACCGATGCGTTTGCCTTCACTGCGCGCCCGCGCCACGGCGGCGCGCAGTTCGCGGACGGTCTTGACTGTATTCATGCACTGAACCCGTGTTCGCTGCCTGGGAAGCTGACGTCCTTGACGGCTGTTACGTAAGCCTTGAGCGCACCCTGGATATCGCTCTGGCCGACCATGAAGTTTTTCACGAACTTCGGCACGCGTCCGGTCAGCGACAAGCCGAGCATGTCGTGCAGCACCAGCACCTGACCATCGGTCGCGCTGCCGGCACCGATGCCGATCACCGGGATGCTCACCGCCTGGGTGATTTCCGCGGCAAGTTCGCTGGGTACGCATTCGAGCAGCAACATCGCCGCACCAGCTTGCTCCAGGGCAATGGCGTCGGCACGCATTTGCCGCGCCTGGTTTTCCTGGCGGCCCTGGACCTTGTAGCCGCCGAGGATATTCACGGTCTGTGGGGTCAGGCCCATATGAGCGCAGACCGGAACGCCACGTTCGGCCAAGAGGCGGATGGTATCCGCGAGCCAGGCGGCGCCCTCGACTTTGACCATGTGCGCGCCCGCTTGCATCAGGGCGCCGCTGTTGGCGAAAGCTTGCTCAATGGTTGCGCACGCCATGAACGGCAAGTCAGCGAGGATCAATGCGCCTTCGTTGCCACGTTTGACGCAGGCGGTGTGATAAGCCATCTCGGCGTTGGTCACTGGCAAGGTACTGTCATGACCCTGCAGGACCATGCCCAGGGAGTCACCGACCAGCAGGATTTCCACGCCGGCACGGCTGGCAGCCTGGGCGAAGGTTGCGTCGTAGCAGGTCAGCATGGCTATTTTCTCACCCTTGGCCTTGAGGCTCTGCAGGGTGGTCAGGGTTACATCTGGCATGAAAAGGAATCCTCATTCAGGCGCTGTGAAAAACGACTGCGTACAACGCGTGTATTCATCTTCTGGAACAGCACATCATCGATCGTGGTGTTTTAATTGCGACCTGTTCCAGGCCTATATACGCCTTTTTGCGGCGCGCAGGCGCCACCGGACGCCTATAGTCGTGAGGGAGGGGGCTGAAGTCAATTACCCTGTTACCGCATTGTTACGAATGCACTGTTACAGGCGTTACCGCATGGGGGAACGCCCGGTTACAGGCGTTCCAGGCCGACGAACGGGCAATCTGCCAGCAGCTGGGCAAGGCTGCGCTGGTCGGCCAGCAGGAAGTCGGCCGGGACCAGTTCGGCCAGCGGGTAAAGGACGAACGGTCGCGCCTGCATGTGGTAATGCGGGACTTTCAGGCGCGGGATGTCGATCAGCTGATCGCCGTATAGCAGGATATCCAGGTCCAGGGTGCGCGGTCCCCAGCGCTCCTTGCGTTCACGGCCCTGGGCGGCTTCGATGGCCTGCAGGCTGTCGAGCAGGTCCAGGGGCGCCAACGCGGTGTCCAGGGCGGCTACGGCATTGGTGTAGCGCGGCTGGCCGGGTGACAGCGATTCGCTGCTGTAGAACGCAGAGGTCGCCGCCAGCGATGTATCGGGCAACTCATGCAACGCATTGATAGCGCTGCGCAGTTGCTCCTGCGGTTCATCCAGGTTACTGCCCAGGCCGATGTACACGCGTTCCATGCTTATTCGCCTGCGCCGCCATCGGCACGCTTGCGCTTGCTCGGGCTGCGCTTGCGTTTGCGCGGGCCGGCAGGGGCGCCTTCATCGCGGCTGCCCAGGTCACGGATCATGTCACGTCGCTCGCTGTCATTGCAGTCCTGATAATCGGTCCACCATTGGCCCAGGCCATCGGTTTCCTCGCCTGCGCTTTCGCGCAGCAGCAAGAAGTCGTAACCGGCACGGAAACGCGGGTTGTCGAGCAGCAGGTCGGCACGCTTGCCGCTGCGGCGTGGCAGGCGCTCCTGCATGTCCCAGATCTCGCGGATCGGCAGGGTGAAGCGTTTCGGGATCGCGATGCGCTGGCACTGTTCGCTGATCAGCTCGTGGGCGGCTTCGTTCATCGCTGGAATCGGCGGCATGCCACGGCTTTGCAGGCGCAGTGCACGGCCTGGCAAGGCCGGCCAGAGCAGGGCGGCGAACAGGAAGGCAGGGGTTACCGGCTTGCCCTGCTTGATGCGCAGGTCGGTGTTGATCAATGCCTGGCTGATCAGGGTGTGGGTGTAGGTCGGGTGTTCTTCCAGTGCCTCGGCACTGGCCGGGAACAGCGGATCGAACAACTGCAGGTCGACCAGCATCTCGAAGGTGTCGGCGGCATGTCCGGAGAGGAACAGCTTGAGCGTTTCTTCGAACAGGCGGGCAGCCGGGATCTCGCGCAACATCGGCGCCAGCTGGCGGATCGGCTGCACCGTGTGCTTCTCGATACCGAAGTTCAGCTTGGCGGCAAAACGCACGGCGCGCAGCATCCGCACCGGGTCTTCCTGGTAACGCTGGGTCGGGTCACCGATCAGACGGATCAGACGATTGCGGATGTCGTGTACACCATTGGCGTAGTCGAGGATGCGCTCGCTGACCGGATCGTAGTACAGGGCGTTGATGGTGAAGTCGCGGCGCTGCGCGTCTTCTTCCAGGGTGCCGTAGACATTGTCACGCAGAATGCGTCCGCTCTCGTTACGCGACGAGGTGTGGCTGTCTTCTGCTTCGCTTTCCGGGTGGTTGGCGCGGAAGGTGGCGACTTCGATGATTTCACGACCGAAATGGATGTGAACCAGCTTGAAACGGCGGCCGATGATGCGCGCATTGCGAAATTCGGCACGGACTTGTTCGGGGGTGGCGCTGGTGGCGACATCGAAGTCCTTGGGGGTGATGCCCAGGAGTTGGTCGCGCACGCAGCCACCGACCAGGTAGGCCTGGTAGCCAGCATTTTGCAGGCGCTCAACGATACTCACCGCATGACGACTGAATTGGCCACGTTGCAGCGAGTGTTGACCGCTATTGATCACTTCAGGCGTGGTGCGCTTGTGGTGCGGGCCACGTACGGGAGGACGGAACGACTGGAACAGCTTCTTCAGCATGGGATGCACTGTTTGAAGGAATGTTCGGCCAAAAACGAAGAATGGCCGCATGATGGGCGGGGATTCTAGCATTTACTGGGGGGATGGTGTAGGCG
>JBOICD010000245.1:567-5714 GCA_050739855.1 Pseudomonas sp. | reverse complement strand
AGCCCGCTCCCACCGGTGGGAGCGGGCTTGCCCCGCGATGGGGCCGCAGCCTATCTACTTGAAAACAGAGGAACGGCCATGGTCCTGCGCTCGGAAATCCTGGTGAACAAAAACGTCCTGCCTACTGCGGAACAGGCCTTGCCTGGCCGCGAAACCCCGATGACCCTGCCCGAGAAACACTTTGTCTTCAAAGACACCCCACTGCTCGGGCCGTTCTTCGAAAACGTCGACTTTGCGATCTTTGGCCTGGGTTGCTTCTGGGGTGCCGAGCGGCGCTTCTGGCAGCGGGAAGGCGTGGTCAGCACCGTGGTCGGCTATGCCGGCGGCTTTACCCCCAACCCGACCTACGAAGAAGTCTGCTCGGGTCTGACCGGCCACACCGAAGTGGTGCTGGTGGTGTTCGACAAGGACAAGGTCAGCTACCAGGAACTGCTGGCGATGTTCTGGGAACTGCACAACCCGACCCAGGGCATGCGCCAGGGCAACGACATCGGCACCCAGTACCGCTCGGTAATCTACTGCACCAGCCCCGAACAATTGGAACAGGCTCAAGCCAGCAAACAGGCCTACCAGGCTGAACTGACCAAAGCCGGCTTCGGCGAGATCACCACCGAGACCGACCAGGCGCCGACCGTCTACTTCGCCGAGGCCTATCACCAGCAGTACCTGGCGAAAAACCCTGACGGCTACTGCGGTATCGGTGGCACCGGTGTCTGCCTGCCGCCCAGCCTGCAAGGCAACTGAGGGTTCGACATGTCCGCACCGAGCATGATCCTGTTCTACTCGCCGGCTTCGCCCTTCGTGCGCAAGGTCATGGTGGTGCTGCACGAGACCGGGCAAACCGAGCGCGTAGCGCTGCAGAGCGTCAACCTGACGCCGGTCAGCCCGGTTGCCGAACTCAACCAGGGCAACCCGGCCGGGAAAATCCCGGCCTTGCGCCTGGCTGACGGCAACGTGCTGCACGACAGCCGGGTGATCTGCGAGTACCTCGACCAGCAGCATGTTGGCAATCCGCTGATTCCCAAGGAAGGCTGGTCGCGTTGGCATCGCCTGACCCTCGCCTCCCTGGCCGATGCGATCATGGACGCCGCGGTGCTGACCCGTTACGAAACCTTCCTGCGCCCGCAAGACAAACGCTGGGACAACTGGATCGAAGCCCAACAGGACAAGATCCGCCGCGGCCTGGCCAGCCTTGAGCAGGAGCATATTGCCGAGCTGAGCGCGGCGTTCGACATTGCCGCCATCGGTGTGGCCTGTGCCCTGGGTTACCTTGATCTGCGCATGCCGGACTTCGGCTGGCGTGAGCAGCAGCCCAAGCTCGCGGCCTGGTATGCCGAGGTGAGTCAACGGGCGTCGATGCAGGCTACTGATCCTTCGGTCTGAAAGGCCCTGTCGCGGGGCAAGCCCGCTCCCACAGTGACTCCACCTCCTGTGGGAGCGAGCTTGCCCCGCGATTGAGCCAACGCTCAATCCGCCTGGCCAACACCGCCGCCACCCTCCGCTCCTCGCGCAACCCCCTCATTGCAGTTTCCCCTGACCAACGCTGTACCAGTCCAGCCGGCGGGTCAGGACCATGAACACGCCCAACAGCCCAAACAGCAACAACGAGCCCATCAACAAGGCATAGTCCTCGGCGCTAAGCAGCCCGTAGAGCATGCCATATAGCACCGCCAGCCCCAGGGCAAAGCCCATGGCGCGCAACAGGCTGTGCAGCACATGAGACAGATAGAAACCGATCAGCAGTACACAGGCTCCGGCAGACAGCAGGTAGGCCAGGCCAAACCCCAGATGCTCGGACAACGACAGCAATAGCAGGTAGAACAACGCCAGGGCCGCACCCACCAGGGCGTACTGAATCGGGTGCACACTGAGGTTCTTGAGAATCTCGAAGAGGAAGAAGCCGGCAAAGGTCAGGGCGATGAACAACAACGCATATTTGATCGCCCGCTCGCTCTTGAGGTACTGATCCACCGGGTCGACGAAACTGACGCCGAAGGCACGGCTGCGGAAATCCTCGCAACTGGCGCTGACCGCACATTGGGCCAAGGCGTCTTCCAGGTTGGTGGAAAAGAACGACGTCTGCCAGCGCGCCGAGAAACCACCTGCGTCGATCTTGCGGCTGCTGGGCAGGTAGTTGCCGACAAAGCTTGGGTGTGGCCAGTTAGCCGCCATGCTGACACTGGTACTGCGGCCAACCGGTAGCACATACAGCTGACCAGTACCCTGCAAGCTGAGATCGAAGGCGTAGTCGAACAGGGTTTCAGCCTTGCCGTCGAGGCGGCCCAGGGTCACGTGCACACCACCCCCCAGCCAGCTCAGGCCGGTGCCGGCCTGGAAGTCCAGGCGCTGGTCATTGAACTGTAATTGCAGGCCCTTTTCGATACCACGGATATCACTGATGCCGACCGCCAGAAAGGCTGGCTCGAAGCGGTAATCCTCGAGGTCTTCGCTAATGCCCCAATTCGCCGGGACCTTGAATTGACCACTGATGTGGTTATCGGCATGAAACAGCCGCGCCTGGTAAATCCCTCGCGAACGCAGTTCGGTGTCGATGCCCGACTTCAGCGCGAAGGTCTCCGGCAGGAAGTACAGGTGACCACTGACTTGTTTGGTTTCCTGGAAGGTGTTGCCGTCCTCGGTCTTCCAGCGTCGCTCGGTCTTGCGGTACGGCACCACCAGTACCGGACCGCTGATCTGTTGGCTGAAACTCGCGCTTTGGGCGATGTCCTGTACGACGTTGTCACGCAATTGCTGACGCTCGCCAATCAGGCCGCCGATCATGAACAGCGGAATCAGCAACAGCACAATCAGCAAGGCGATGGTGCCAAGTTTCAGACTCAAGGTTCGGCTCATAGGGCAACACTCCGGTTTCGATGAGCAGAGTCTGCGCAATCAAAATGGAGTCCCTGGGGAGATGTGTGGAGCTTGCGTGCAGAGTGTGTGAAGTTTCAGTCCAGGCGCTTGGCGGGCAGCCACAGGCGCACGCGTACGCCGTCCTCGACGTTGGCAACTTCCAGCGAACCACCATGCAGCTGCATCACTTCCTCGACAAAGTTCAGCCCCAGCCCGGTACTCTTGCGCCCACTGAACGGCCGCGGCAGCGAATAGAAGCGCTCGCTCACCCGCCCCAGGGCATAGTCGGGAATCGCCTCGCCCTGGTTGAACAGGCTCAGGGCCACGCGCGCGCCCTGCTTTTCCAGTTCGAACACCAGCATGCCGCCGGGCGGGGTGAAGTCCAGGGCGTTGTCCAGCAGGTTGGCGATGGCCTGACGCATGAGGAACGGCTCACACAGCAGGCGGGTACTCGCCGGTACACGTTGGCGCACCTGCAGACCGTTGCTTTCGATCCGCGCACTCTGGGCCAGCAACAGCTCATCGACCAGGGCCGCCAGCGACACCTGCTGCTGTTCTTCCAGGGTTTGCAGCTGTTCGACCTGCGCCAGGTTGAGCAGGCGCTCGATCAGTTGCTGCATGCGTGCACTTTCGCTCTCGATGTTGTCGGCAAAGCGCTGGCGCTGAGCCTCCGGCATCGGTCCCTGGAGCAACTCCGATGCGCCGCGAATGGCCGCCAGCGGGCTCTTGAGCTCATGGGTCAGGGTGTGAACATAGCGCTCGACATAGTCCTTGCCTTCCAGCTGGGTGCGCATGCGCTCCACCGCCGCCGCCAGTTGCCCCAGCTCACCACCACGATAGTGTGGCAGCGCGGTACGCTCACCTGCGCTGACGGCCTGGGCGTAATGGGTCAGGCGTCGTAGCGAACGGGCCAGCCACCAGGACAGCGCGGCACCGACCAGCAACCCCAGGCCGATCAGGCCCAACCCCAGGTACAGCAAACGCTGCTCGGAGCGATCGATATACGGCTGCAATGACTTGTTCGGCTTGGCCACGGTGACCACGCCGATGATCTTGCCTTCATCGAGAATCGGCGCGGCGACGTGCATCACTGACGACTCGGGATCCTCCGGGTCGCTGCGGGTCGAACGTGCACCATACTCGCCGCGCAGGGTCAGGTAGACGTCGTTCCAGCGAGCGTAGTCCTGGCCCACCGCCGCACCACTGGAGTCGAGCAGGACAATGCCCTTGGCATCGGTGACATAGATGCGATGGTTGACCTGATTCTTCGACAGCCCCCAGATATCGGCATTCGGCTGGCGCTGGCCGTAGGCACGCAACACCTGCGGCAAGCGGCTCTGGCCGAGGGTACCGGCCTTGACGTCGTCGTGAAGGATTTCGGCGAGCAGGTTGGCGGTGTCCACCAGGGTTTCTTCGGTGGACTGGCGCACACCGGGGCGGATCTCTTCACGCACGGTGCTGAGAATGAAATAGCCGGTCAACCCGACAAACAGGAAGTAGACCAGGAAGATGCGAATCCCTAAGCGCATCAGCTGTGGCTCGGGCTGTAGCTGTAACCCAGGCCGCGGTGGGTCTGGATCGGCTCGGCATCGGCGGCCACCTGGCGCAGCTTGGCACGCAGACTCTTGATATGGCTGTCGATGCTGCGTTCATAACCTGCGTCGGCGGGCACCCCGACGGCATCGAGCAGCTGCTCGCGGCTGAACACCCGCTCGGGTTGCTCCAGCAGGCTCTGCAGCAAACGGAATTCGTGGCGCGTCAGGCTCAGGGGCTGGCCGCAATAGCTGATCTGCATGCGCAGGGTATCGACCTGGAACAACACCGGCGCGCTCACAGGCTCGGCACGCGGCGCCATACGCTTGAGGATTGCCCGCACCCGTGCCGCGACTTCGCGCGGGCTGAAGGGTTTGACCACATAGTCGTCGGCGCCGATTTCCAGGCCCACCACGCGATCGATTTCACCGTCGCGGGCACTGAGGAACATCACCGGCACTTCGCTGAAACGCCGCAGCTGGCGGCAGGTTTCGAAGCCGCTGATATCCGGCAGGCCGATGTCGAGGATGATCAGGTCGGCTGGCCGCTGACGCTGCTGATCGAGCGCAGCACTACCCAGGGTCACCCATTCGGTGCTGTGACCATCGCCCTGCAAAGCAAAAATCAGGGTATCGGCGATGGCCGCTTCGTCTTCGACAATGAGTATGTGGGGCATGGCGTCCGGGCCTGGCACAGAGATGCTGCACTTGTAGGAGATTCTCGGGGGTCTGGCAAGGCCCACTGTTCGGTGGGAGCGGGCT
>JBOICD010000245.1:0-557 GCA_050739855.1 Pseudomonas sp. | reverse complement strand
GGCTTGCCCCGCGATACGATGTGACTGACAGACCGCAATCGCGGGGCAAGCCCGCTCCTACCGAATCTCAGCATTCAGGCTTGCCCGCCGTAAAACGCCGCGCCGGGTTCACCGCCGCCTTGAACTCACGCAAGGCCTTGGCACCGATCAGCAGTGGATAGTTGAAGCTGCTGCGGTCGGTCAGGTTGACCTCCACGGTACGTTTGACGTCGCCCAGGCACAGTTCAAGATCCACCACCGGACGCTTGCTGATCTCTGCCCCCTCGCCGTCTTCATCTTCATCGGCGCGGTTCTTGATCTTGCTGATGCGCGCCAGCTTGTGTTCGTAAACCTTGCCGCTGGAGTCCTTGGTCGCCAGGCGGAAACGCACCCAATCTTCACCATCACGGCTGAAAAGCTCGATGTCTTTGGCCGACAACGACGCGGTCAGTGCCCCGGTGTCCATTTTCGCCTTGAGGGTTTCACCGCCAAACTCCGGCAGCGTGATGTATTCGTAGCGGCCATACAGGGTCGGCTCGGCAGCCATCACCGGAAGGGCCAGCAGCGACAGCAGTGCA
>JBOICD010000244.1:0-5754 GCA_050739855.1 Pseudomonas sp. | reverse complement strand
GGCACCGACTGAGCGGGAAAAGAGCCAGATGTATGCCCAGCGCTACATCCAGCATATGCCGGCGGCGGGCGAAGTAGTGATCTTCGACCGCAGCTGGTACAACCGCGCTGGCGTCGAACGGGTAATGGGCTTCTGCTCCGACGACCAGGCGAAAAAGTTTCTCAGTGTGGTCCCGCATTTCGAGAAGATGCTGGTCGAGTCCGGCATCATCCTCATCAAGTATTGGCTGGAGGTCAGTGCCGAGGAGCAGCAGAAGCGCCTGGAAGAACGCATCACCGATGGCCGCAAGATCTGGAAGCTATCCCCGATGGATCTGAAGTCATTCAGCCGTTGGGACGATTACACGCGCGCTCGCGATGAGATGTTTGCCGCTTCCGACTCCTCCTGGGCCCCTTGGTACTTGGCGCACTCCGAAGACAAACGGCGGGTACGCCTGAACATCATCAGCCACTTGCTTGGGCAAGTCCCCTACGAGGACATCACCCAGGAACAGAAGATCAAGTTGCCCAAGCGTGGCAAGATCGGCCTCTACAAGAGCAGCCACTACCCATCGCGGATAATTCCCGAACGTTTCTGAGGCTTAACCCGCCACTGCAAGGCGCCTGGCCTTGCGGTTGGCACTGCGGGCAAAACACACGAACAGCGCCGCCATGATCGCCAGCGCCATCGGTAGGCCATGGGGCGCGACATCCATGGCCGCACCGCTGAGCAATGGCCCGATCAGGCTGCCAACGCCCCACAACAGCCCGACACTGGCATTGGCAGTCACCAGATCCTGCCCCTTGAACTGCTGGCCGATCAATACCAGCGCCAGGGTATAGACCCCACCGGCAACCGCCCCCAGTAACACCAGCGCCGGCCACAGCAGCCACTGCACCTGCAGCAGCCAGGGCAAGGCCAGGCCGATCAGCATCGCCACCACGCCACAGACCAGATGCACCAGGGTCCGTTCGCTGCGGTCAGCCAACCAGCCCAGGGGTAGCTGGAACAGCATGTCGCCGGTGAGGATCACCGTCACCATCAAGGCCGCCACCCCCACGGCAAAGCCGTGACTTGAGGCATACACCGGCATCAGCGAGAGAATCACCGCATCGAAGAACGAGAAGAACAGCACGCCCATGCACAACGCCGGTGCCACGCGGAAAAAGCCCGCCAGGGAGAAGCTCTTGCCGCCCTCCTCGCCATGCTCGAGGTGATCGTTGGGCACTGTCAGCACAATACACAGCAGCGCCAGGCCATAGCAGGCGGTAACTACTGCGGTCACCCAAGCACTCTGTGCCCCAACCAGCGCCAGCATGGCCGGGCCGAGCATCTGAAAGCCGGTGAACGCGGTGGCATATAGCGCCATGACCTTGCCGCGGTTGTGCTCTTCGCTCAGTTCATTGACCCAGGACTCGCCAAGAATGATCGCGATGCCCATGCCGATGCCCAGGCCCAAACGCAACAGCGCCAGCAGGTAGATCGAGGAAAAGGCCCACTCGAGCAGGCCGATACTCAAGGCACACAGGCCGAAGCACAGCAGGTAGATGGCTCTTCGTGTCAGGTGCCGGCAGCAGGCATCGACCATGAACGCCGAGAGCATCATCCCCGCCGCCGGAATGGCCGAGAGAATGCCGATCTGCAAGGTACTGGCACCTGCTTCAAGCAAACGCAGTGACACCAACGGCAGGCTCGCCCCGAGGCTGAAACCGACCACCGACACGGCGAACAACAGGCCCGCCAGAAAACGCTTGTTCATTACAACTCCACCACTGGCGCAAGAACGAAGTCGTCCTGGGCCAGCTCATACATGACCTTAAAGAGTTCAGGTGCAGGCAAGCTCGGCCACGGCGGTGCCGGGCGTGCTTTTACCGCGTCAGTGCGTGAACGCGGGCGGGGAGAAGGTGAAGGCGAACAATACGCTGCGCCGACGCTTGAGTACCGTGTCACACGGCCAGTTGCACCGCGCGGCCTGGGCAGCGGGTGTTGGCATCACGTAACAACTGCAAGAGCGGCTCATGCATCAGCAACCGTCAGAAAGGGAGGCGCACTCTAGGGGATGCACGCGCCACGCGTCAATGAACAGAAGAATACTTGCAAAGGAGGCTGAGGCGAATCGCTTTATTAGGGAATTTGATTCAACTATCGGAGGAAAATATACCCAAGATAGGAAAAAAAATCTTTTATAGCCTATGGGGATTCTTCGCCCGGCGGATTCCAGTCCATGACTCAAGCATCGAATCATCCTCAGACCACTACCCAAGGTGGTAGTGGCTTCTCCATCACCCTTCTGGCGGTGGCAGCGTTCGTCATCGTGACAACCGAGTTTCTGATTATCGGATTGCTGCCAGCTCTGGCCCGTGATCTGCACATTTCAATCCCTGCTGCCGGCCAACTGGTCACGCTCTTCGCGTTCACGGTCATTCTATTCGGTCCGCCCTTGACTGCGGCACTGGCTCATATCGAACGCAAGCGGCTGTTTATCTTCATCATGGTGGTGTTCGCAGCGTCAAACGCCCTGGCCGCACTGGCCCCCAACATCTGGATACTCAGCCTGTCGCGCTTCATACCCGCCCTGCTGCTGCCGGTGTTCTGGGGAACGGCAAGTGAAACCGCAAGCCAACTGGTTGGCCCCGAACGTGCGGGGCGTGCGGTGTCTCAAGTCTATCTGGGGATTGCTGCCGCCACCTTGTTCGGCATTCCGCTGGGCACTGTCGCCGCCAACATGATTGGCTGGCGTGGAGCATTCTGGGGGCTGGCCATACTGTCATTGGTCATGACCGTGCTGCTGGCGGTATTCATGCCCAGACTGGCGCGTCCGCAGCGTACTGGCTTTCTCAAGCAATTGAGCATCCTTGGCGAGCGCCGCTTTGTCGCCAATGTGATCCTCTCGGTTGTAGTGTTTACCGCGATGTTCACTGCCTATACCTACCTGGCAGACCTGCTGGAACGCCTGGCGGGTATCGAGCCGGTAGCGGTCGGTTGGTGGCTGATGGGCTTTGGTGCAATCGGGCTGCTCGGCAACTGGCTTGGTGGCCACTTCGTCGACCGCAATCCACTGGGCGCTACCGCTGTCTTCGTGCTGATACTGGGTATCGGCATGGCGATCAGCATCCCGCTGGCAAGTTCCTACCTCTGGTTCGCGGTTGCATTGACGGTATGGGGGATCGCCTACACCGCCCTGTATCCGGTTTGCCAGGTTCGCGTCATGAAAGCTGCCACCCGCGCTCAGGCATTGGCCGGTACGTTGAATGTCTCGGCCGCCAATGCCGGTATCGGTCTTGGCGCGATCATTGGCGGCTACAGCATTGAACACGGCGGGCTCGCCAGCATTGGTTATGTTGCGGCGGGCATTGCCTTGCTAGCAGTGCTGATGGCCGCTGCAATGGCCCGGATCAAGCAAGTACCGTTGGCACTAACCCCAACCGTTACAAACCTGCATTGATGCAACACCCCGAGCCTCACTGTGCGACTGGAGCGGATCAGCATTCCACGAGATGATACCCGCTCCCCCGAAGTACATCGACGCGCCATTCAAGGATCGACAATGAGGCTTACAGAGCACCTCAAAGGCATCGAAGTTTTTGTAGCAGCGGCAGATTCCGGCAGTTTCACCGCCGCCGCCACCCAGCTCCACCTGACAACATCTGCGGTCAGCAAAGGTATCGCACGCCTGGAAGCCCGGCTGGGAACACGTTTGTTCGAGCGCACCACACGCAGTCTCAACCTGACCGATACGGGCGATGCTTTCTACCTCACCTGCACCCGGATCCTGGCCGAACTCGAAGAGGCCCAGACCGTTCTGGCCGCCGAACGCAAGGAGCCGGCGGGACGCCTGCGCGTCGATGTCCCCGTAACCTTCGGCCGCCAACATGTGATGCCGCTTCTGCTCAATTTCACCGAAAACAACCCACGGCTGCGGTTGCATACCTCGTTCACGGATCGCTTCGTCGATGTCATTGAAGAAGGTATCGATCTGGCCGTGCGAATCGGCAGCATTGATCAACTCCCGGATCTGCTCGCGCACCAGCCTATCGGTCAGGAGCGCCTGATCCTCTGCGCGGCACCGCAGTACTTGCGCCAGCACGCCCCGATCATCAACAGCCAAGACCTCGATCAGCATGAATATGTGATGTATGGACGGGCGGACGGCAGCATCAGCCCTTGGCATTTTGCCGGGCCCGAGCGGCAGATAGAGCGTCGGGCCATGAACGGCAGAATCGTCCTCGGTAGTGGCGAAGCACAGGTTCAAGCGGTCAAAGGCGGCTACGGCATTGCGCAGCTGGCCACCTGGATGATCAGCGATGAGCTGCAGCGTGGTGAACTGGTGGAGATCCTTCCTGAGCTGTCTACTGCCGGGTTACCCGTCAGTCTGGTCTGGCCACGCAGCCGTCAACTCCTTCCAAAAGTCGATGCCTTGTCGAAGTTCCTCGCTTGTCACCTGCCTTCAGTGCTTTCCAGTGGACGGCAACAGGATCGCCAGCAGGCCGAACAGCGGCAGGTACGAGCACAGGCTGTAGACGTACTCGATACCCTTGAGGTCGGCCAGGTAGCCCAGCAACGCCGCGCCGATACCGCCAAAACCGAACATCAGGCCGAAGAAAATCCCGGCGATCATGCCGACATTGCCCGGCACCAGCTCCTGGGCATAGACCACGATGGCCGAGAACGCCGACGCCAGGATAAAGCCGATGATCACGCTCAGGACGCTGGTCCAGAACAGATCCGCGTATGGCAGCAACAGGGTGAACGGAGCCACGCCGAGAATCGAGAACCAGATCACCGCCTTGCGTCCGATGCGGTCACCGATCGGCCCGCCGAAGAACGTCCCGGCGGCCACCGCACCGAGGAACAGGAACAGGTGCAACTGCGAACTGGCCACCGACAATTCGAACTTCTCGATCAAGTAGAAGGTGAAGTAACTGGTAAGGCTGGACATGTAAAAATACTTGGAGAACACCAGCAGCCCCAGCACCACCAACGCACCGGTCACTCGCCCGCGTGATAGGCCGTGAGTTGCCGCCTGACCGGCTTTGGCCTTGAACAGGTTCAGGTGTTCACGGTACCAGCGGCTCAGACCATAGGTCACCAGGACGGCAAACACCGCGAACAGACCGAACCAGGCGACATTGCCCTGGCCGAACGGAATGATGATCGCCGCTGCCAGCAAGGGACCAAACGCAGAACCGGCATTACCACCCACCTGAAAAGTCGACTGCGCCAGACCGAAGCGCCCGCCCGAGGCCAGCCGGGCGATACGCGAGGTTTCCGGGTGGAACGTCGAAGAACCGATGCCCACCAACGCCGCTGCCAGCAAAATCATCGGGAAGCTGCCGATATACGCCAGCATGACGATCCCCGCCAGGGTGCACAGCGTGCCCAGCGGCAGCAGGTTCGGCATCGGCTTGCGGTCGGTGTAAAAGCCCACCCAGGGCTGCAGCAGCGAGGCGGTGATCTGGAAGGTCAGGGTAATCATCCCCACCTGGGCAAAACTCAGCCCGTAGTTGGCCTTGAGCATGGGATAGATCGACGGCAGCACCGCCTGGATCAGGTCGTTGATCAGGTGCGCCAGGGCGCAAGCGGCGATGATCCGCATCACCAGCGGGCTGCCCTGGGCAGTCGTGGCGCTGGCGGGCGAAATGGACGAGGCACTGCTTACAGCCATGACAAGGTCTTCCATCCGGTGGTTGGGATCCAATTATCCAGAATTCGTTAGCAAGCGCACTATTATTTTCGACGAACGTGATTTCGACATTCTTGCTAATGATTCTCAAT
>JBOICD010000243.1:0-5760 GCA_050739855.1 Pseudomonas sp. | reverse complement strand
GCCATTTTCATTCCGGTGGTGCTGAGCATCGCCGCACGCATGAAGGTTTCGCCCAGTCGCTTGATGATGCCGCTGAGTTTTGCCGGTTTGATCAGCGGCATGCTCAGCCTGGTCGCCACACCGCCCAACGTGGTGGTGCACAGTGAGCTGGTGCGCCACGGCGAAAGCGGTTTCAGCTTTTTCAGCTTTACTCCGTTTGGTCTGGTGATCCTCGCGCTCGGCGTCGGCTATATGCTGCTGACCCGCCACTGGCTCAGCGGTGAAGTGCGCAAGGACGGCAGCCCACAAACCCGCCGCACCCTGCTTGACCTGATCATCGACTACAAACTCGCCGGTCGTGAACGACGCCTGCGGGTGCGCCCGGACTCGCCCTTGATCGGTCACAGCCTCAGTGAGTTGAAGTTGCGCACCGTGCATGGCGCCAACGTGGTCGGCATCGAACGTCAGCACAAGTTCACCACCCGGGTCATCAGCCCCGACTCCAGTACCACGGTGCATGAGGGTGATGTGCTGTTGCTCGATCTGTTCGCCCCGCGTGACGACCTGCGCAGCCTGTGCCAGAGCATGAAACTCGAACCCCTGCACTTCAAGGCCGCCTATTTCATCGATCAGTCCCACGCCGTGGGCATGGCCGAAGTAGCGGTGGTGCCCGGCTCGCAACTGATCGGCAAAAGCGTGCTGGAGCTGAACTTCCGCAGCCGCTGGGACCTTAACGTGGTCGGCCTGCGCCGCGGCCAGAATGCGATTGAAGAACAGTTGGTGGAAGAAAAGCTAAAACTTGGCGACACCCTGTTGGTAATCGGCCCGTGGAAGTCGGTGCGCCAGTTGCAAGCGCAGCCCAAGGACTTTCTGGTATTGAGCCTGCCGGCGGAAGTCGACAATGTCGCACCGGCCCTGAACCAGGCGCCCTATGCCCTGATCAGCCTGGCGGTGATGGTCGGTCTGATGATCAGCGGCGTGGTGCCCAATGTCATCGCTGCGCTGATCGCCTGCCTGCTGATGGGCGCTGGACGCTGCATCGACATGAACAGCGCCTACCGCGCGATCCACTGGCAGAGCCTGGTGCTGATCGTCGGCATGCTGCCGTTTGCCCTGGCCTTGCAGAAAACCGGCGGGATTGCCATCGCGGTGAATGCGCTGGTGCAGGTGCTCGGCGAGGCCGGACCTTATCTGATTCTCGCCTGTCTGTTCACCATTACCGCAATCATCGGTCTGTTCATTTCCAACACCGCTACAGCGGTACTGATGGCCCCGGTGGCGGTCAGTACCGCTGAACAGCTGGGCGCCTCGCCCTACCCCTTCGCCATGATCGTTGCCCTGGCGGCTTCTGCGGCATTCATGACACCGGTTTCGTCACCTGTGAACACCCTGGTGCTCGGCCCCGGTCAGTACCGCTTTGCCGATTTCGTCAAAATCGGCGTGCCCTTCACCTTGCTGGTGATGGTGGTCAGCGTGTTCATGGTGCCGTGGATTTTTGCCCTGTGAACGCGGCGGCATTTTGCGGCTTGAGGGCCACGGCGGCGTTGCGCCAATCCTGCGCCCAGCCATCGAGCACCAGCTTGAGGTTCTCGGCGGTCATCACCTGATCGTCGTTCTCCAGCGGCAGGCCGGTGCCTTTGCGCACCACTTCGGCGACCACAGTGCGACTACCGCCATCGAGGAAGGCCGCTTCGGTGGCGATCACGCTGTCCAGGTCACGGATGCCGACGGCACTGCTGACCCCTGCGGCCACCAGGGTCACCGGCAGGTACTCATAGAAGTGCAGTGACTGGGTGTGCGCGCTGACCGAGGTGATTGCCGGGCGCACGATCAAGGTGTTTGGCCCCGGCTGCTCGACCAGGTTCAGCACCTTGCCCAGTTCACGTTTAAGCGCCGCATCGTAGTAAGTGGTTATCGCCTTCAGGGTTGTCTCGGGGATCTGCACGCTGGCCTTGGGTTGCGGGTAGAACTGGCTTGGCGCGATGTACACCTGGCTGTAACGCTCCATGCGCAGCTTGGGGCTGACCCAACGCAGCACCGACTCACCCGATGCGGTCTTGTGCTCGCTCAACTGGTCATAGTTGCGCAGAAAGCCGGAATACTCCTTGGGCGATACCCTGTTCTGGCTGCAGCCAACCATCAACAGCGACAAGCACAGTACCGGGGCAAAAATCTGTTTACGCATGGCGAGTGCTCCCGGCCTGGTGGCAGATGGCCCTGGGGGCAGTGCCGGAGCGATCGACTTGCAGCTGACCATTGGCCATGATCCAGTGCACCAATTCGGACAACGATACTTTGTAGCTGTATTCCATCCATTGGCTGTTACTGGGGCTGTATCGCTCGAAGTAATGGCTCAGAATCATCTGTGTACCTTCGCGGCAAAGGCCCAGGCGAGAGTCTTGGTAGCTGAGCAGCGCGTTGCGCCACAAATCCTGGGTGCGCAGGTCGAGGGTCAGGGATTGGCTGCAGTCAAGGCCGTCGATTGGAGGTTGTGCCGGCATGGAAGATACCCTTGGTTTGGACTGCCGACAGGATCGCCCAGGGCCTTTGCTGGCTGATGTCCGCTTTGTGTCGCGGCTGCAGCTTTATTGCATGATTGAAATATGTGACCGACGCAGCAGAATAGTTTTAGATACGCACTTTTGACGCCCCACTGGACCTGATCGTGAGCAGACTGCTGATCGTCGATGACGATGTGGAAATTTGTGCCCTGCTGAAGAAGTTCTTTGTCATGCATGGCTACGAAGTCGACCTGGCCGCCAATGGCACGGCGATGTGGGCGGCTATCGAACAACAACGCCCGGACACCATCATCCTCGACCTGATGCTGCCCGGTGAAAGCGGCCTGAACCTGTGCCAGAAACTGCGCAGCAGCACCGGCATCCCGATCATCATGCTCACCGCCATGGATGAGTTGAGCGACCGCATTGTCGGTCTGGAACTGGGCGCTGATGACTACGTGGGCAAGCCCTTCGACGCCCGCGAACTGCTGGCCCGCTTGCGTGCGGTACAGCGCCGCGCCGGCGAGCAGTTGCGCAGCCTCGGTGAGGACACCCGGCCGCTGATCCGTTTCGACGACTGGCAGCTGGATGTAACCCGCCGTGAACTGCGCACCCCGCAAGGGGTGATGGTGCCGTTGTCGGCCGGTGAGTTCGATTTGCTCCTGGTGTTTCTCGAACACCCGCAGCGCATCCTCACTCGCGAGCAATTGATCGACCTGGCCCGGGGCCAGGGCCATGAGGCTTACGACCGCAGCATCGACGTGCAGGTCAGCCGCCTGCGCCGCAAGATCGAGCCGGACAGCAAGCGCCCGGCGCTTATCCGCACCGTGCGCAACGGCGGCTATCTGTTCGACGCCAAGGTCAGCCGCACATGATCCGCCTGGGCCTGCACCACGACGGCATCAGCCGGCGCATCGCACTGACCATCATTGCCGCCATGGTGATCTCGGTGGCGCTGAACATCCTGTTCGTGCAACTGGCCGGGGTCTGGGCGCGACCGCCGCTGGAGAAAACCGGCCTGCTTGAACAGATCGCCGTCACCGCACGGGTGCTGGAAGCCGCGCCAACCGATAAGCGCATGCAACTGGCAAACGCGGCGAGCAACCCGATGCTGCATGTGCAGTGGAGCGCCCAACGTGACGCCCTCGCCTTGCCCGGCCCGGGTGAACTGTTAGCCCCACAGGCTGTGCCGGTACTGACACAACTGCTGGCCACTGTTCCGCTGCGGCTGGAAGTCTATCAGCCCGCCGACTGGCCGAGCGACGACCCCGACGCTCACTACAAACTGGTCATGCAACTGGCCGACCATAGCTGGCTGGCGTTTACCCCGCCCTATCGCAGCTGGGGCCTGAGCACCGGCATGCGCTTTACCATCATCGGCATCCTGGCACTGATCGCCGCCGTGCTGGTGGCCTGGGTCGGCACGCGCCAACTGGCCGGCCCGCTGCAGCGTTTCGCCCGCGCAGCGCGGCGCTTTGGCAGCGATTTGCGCGCCCCGCCGATCCGCCTGGAGGGCCCCCATGAGCTGCGCCAGGCTATCACGGCGTTCAACACCATGCAGGCGCAGATCCAGCACTTCATCGCCGAGCGAACACAGATGCTGGCTGCCATTTCCCATGACCTGCGCGCGCCGCTGACGCGTATGCGCCTGCGTGGCGAGTTCATCGAAGATGCCGAGCAACAGCGCAAGCTGTTCCGTGATGTGGATGAAATGCAGAGCATGATCAATGCTGCGCTTGGCTTCTTTCGCGACGAAACTCACCTGGAAACCACTACACCCTTCGACCTGGCCGAGCTGCTGCAAACCCTGGTCGACGATTACCGCGACCAGCAGATTGCCGTGGATTTCGAAGGGCCGGCAAACCTGGTGTACCTCGGTCGGCCGCTGGGTTTGAAACGCGCAGTAACAAACTTGATTGAGAACGCCGTCAAGTACGCCCAACCACCGGCGATTCGCCTGAGTAGCAACGCCCACAGCCTGTTCATCGAGGTCCGTGATCACGGCCCGGGGATCCCGGAGGCGGCGCTGGAGGACGTATTTGTGCCGTTCTTTCGCCTGGAAAGCTCGCGCAATCGCGACACCGGTGGCGTCGGCCTGGGCTTGCCGTCGGCGCGTACGGCGATTCGTGAACAAGGCGGTGAGTTGACCTTGAGCAACGCGTCTGGCGGTGGATTGCTGGCGAGGATCGAGTTGCCGCGGGTCAATGACTGAACGCAACTGCCGTTAACGCCCACTTAACAGCAGACCTCTACATTAGGGTTTCTTCCCTTCAGAACGTCGACTTTGGCTCACCTCGTGTGAGCCTTTTTTTTTGCCTTGAGCATCCGGAAACAAAAACCCGAACGGCTGGTCTGAGCCTGTACCCTCCCTACCGCTGTGCGGATCAAGGAACCACAGTGCTGAAACATCTGACCCGCTTCGCCGTGATCACCACGGTACTGGCCACCGCCGGTTGCTACTACCACGACTACGACCGCGACGATCATCGCTGGGACCGCGACCATCGCTACTCCCGCGACTGGGACGACGACCGCGATGACCGCAAGTACAACAAACGCTATCGCGACGACGACCGTTATCGTTACTACGACAACGACCGCCGTCGCGACCGGGATGATGATGACGATGACGATTGACCGTCGCTGGGATTAGCTGCCTTGTGGGAGCGGGCTTGACCCGCGATGCGATGTGACTGTAAATCCGCAATCGCGGGGCAAGCCCGCTCCCACCGAGTAGGCTTACGCAAATCAATGAACCACCCTCCACTTTCTGCCAAACTTCCAGCCTTCAAGGATCGGGAAGATTGCATGAACCACGAATTGCTCTGGGTGCTCGGCCTGCTGTTTACCAGCGTGGTCTTGTTCATCGCCAACAAGCCACGCATGGATGTGGTCGCCCTGCTGGTGATCGTGGCGTTACCGCTGACCGGCATCCTCAGCGTCCAGGAAGCCCTGGCCGGCTTCAGTGACCCCAACGTGGTGCTGATCGCCGCGCTGTTCGTGATCGGCGAAGGCCTGGTGCGCACCGGCATTGCCTACCGCATCGGCGAGTGGATGGCCGACCGTGCCGGCAACAGCGAGGTGCGCTTGCTGGTGCTGTTGATGGTCTGTGTGGCCGGGCTCGGTTCGGTGATGAGCTCCACCGGGGTGGTCGCCATTTTCATTCCGGTGGTGCTGAGCATCGCCGCACGCATGAAGGTTTCGCCCAGTCGCTTGATGATGCCGCTGAGTTTTGCCGGTTTGATCAGCGGCATGCTCAGCCTGGTCGCCACACCGCCCA
>JBOICD010000242.1:0-5803 GCA_050739855.1 Pseudomonas sp. | reverse complement strand
GTTATCCAAGTACCCAATCATCGAACACCGCAACCTCGACGTCTCGATCACCGGCCCCGAGCGCCGCGGCCTGCTCCATTGCGTGCTGGATGTGCCTGGCCAGCCTCACGTCCACGCCGTCTGCGTGCACCTGTCGCTACTGGAAAGCCATCGACAGAAGCAATTGCAGTTACTGCGCCGCTTGCTCGACTCACTGCCCGCTGAAGCCCCGGTGATCATTGCCGGCGACTTCAATGACTGGAAGCTGCACGGCAACCGCGCCCTGGGCCTGCACCGCGGTCTGCATGAAGCATTCGAGCGTCATCACGGCCTGCTGGCGCGGACCTACCCGGCACGCTTGCCGTTGCTGCGCCTGGACCGTATTTACCTGCGCAATGCCAACAGTCATGCGCCACGGATCCTGGGTAACAAACCCTGGAGTCATCTGTCCGACCATCTGCCGCTGGCTGTTGAAGTGCAGCTTTAGCAATGATTCGGCATAGCCACTTTGGCTGAAATCGCCATCACGACTATCTAATGTAAATAATTGTTTAATTTCAGCAGATTGCCCCACCCAATAGCTTGACAACTGTTATTTAACACATTCTTGACGCCCGCCCGCTCCTCTCCTTAGCTACATGTAATGCAGCATTGCAAGACTCCTTTCCGGGCCTCTAGCTCGCGCCTTTCAGCGCGCGAAAGAAACCGGTCTTGCTGGTTTGGGTCGCCCTCTGGTTTTGCCTTACAGCCCGTGACATCAGGCCAGAATCCTTGGCTGTTACAACAGAGGAGATCTGCCATGAAAAGAACGCTGAATCCTGCTGGCTTTGAGTATGTTTTCTACGCGGTTTCCACGTCGCTGCTTCTTGCAACCCCGTTGGAAACCCATGCGATGGGCCTGGAGGATAACGACCCGTACAACACCCTTGTACAAGCGCAGGTGCAGACGTTGCCGGCGCTATCGCTGACGCCGGTCAATGCCGGTGGCCTGGGGCTGAACACCCTCAGTGCGTTCTCCGAGCGCCTGACCGAGCGCAACGCGCCGACAGCCTCCGACACTATTGCCAGCCAGTGGGCCCCCTTCTTTCCGGCCCCCATCAGAAACGGTGCACCGGCGCCCTCGCGCCTGGAACTGAACAACCAGAGCCTGCAGATCAGCCCGGACCTGTTCATCCGGGAAACCAGCGGCGGCAATACTCACCGTGCCGGTTTTTTCGTCGGTCACAGCAGCCTGCACAGTGGCTTCGACGGTATGCGCAAACCCCTGGTCGGCGACAGAAAATCCAACGTCAGCCTCGAAGGTGAAAGCCTGGGTATGTACTGGAGCATGACCCACGATCAGGGTTGGCATGTGGATGCGGTGGCCATGGGCACCCGTTTCGACGTCAACGGCCGCAGCGAAAACGGCCAGCGTCTGGATGGCGATGGGCATGCGCTGACCTTGTCGGTCGAAGGTGGCTTCCCCATCAGCCTGGGCGCCAACTGGACGATCGAACCGCAAGCGCAATTGATCAACCAACAGTACTTCCCGGGCAGCCAGACCCAGACCGACACCCAGCAAGCCTTCGACCAACAGCCAAACTGGACCGGCCGGGTCGGTGCCAAATTGTCTGCGCGCTACAACGTGCGCGGCATGCCCATCGAACCCTTCCTGCGTACCAACGTCTGGCACGACTTTTCCAACGCCGACACCGTCAGTCTGGACAAGGTCGACAAGATCAGCAGCGGGCGTAACTCCACCACCGTTGAACTGGGTCTGGGCCTGGTGGCACGGGTTACCCCCAAAGTGGCCCTGTTCGTCAGCGCCGACTACAGCAGCGATGTCGATGACAATGATTTGAACGGGGTGATTGGCAACCTCGGGGTCAGGGTCAGGTGGTGAATGGGCGGTAGGCAATCGTGTGAGTGGAATCGTTCAAGGCGGCGATAGTACGGCGTGTTCGCGTGTATGCGCCGCCAGAACCAATGCGTAGCCCCCCGAGAGATGGCTGCGCACCTGTACAGGTTTATTACCTTGCGCTCTCCCCCGCTTCCTGGATAGCTTCATGGACGCCGTAGCCGATACAAGTGGTCATGGTGTTTCCTCCAGTTATTGGGCAACAACATCTATCAGGTGCAACTGCACAGTAGAAAAAAACAATGACCTCCAGCATAAGGCTCTGTCGGCGCGTCTCTATACTGCGGGTCAATGCCAGAGGCTCGGACGCCTACAGCACACTCTGATTCGTCCTACATGGAGGTATGATGAAAAATCGGACAGCAGCGCAACCGCAGCGTTTGCTCGACAACCTGCCGTTGCTCATTGAGAAGCTGGGGTTTCACTACTACGCATTTACCTTCATCAGCCCCGATCAGCACACTTACACCACCAACTACCCTGCTTCCTGGCTCGAACACTATAACCGGTGCGGCTATGCCGTCCTGGATCCGGTGCCCGCTCATTGCCGGACCTCCAGCTTGCCCTTGTTGTGGGCGGCTGAAACCTTTGACAGCACACCCGAGATCTGGATTGCGGCGCAGGCCTACAACCTGCACCACGGCTGGGTTCAACCCACTCATATCCAGCAAACGCGTAGCAGCTTGAGTGTTTTGCGCCCCCACGCTAGCGTCTCGTGCCAGGAGTTTTACGCGAAGGCGGCACAGGTGATGTGGCTAGGCGGGCAGTTGCACCGGGCCTTGACCTATTTTCCGCCCCCCGCGCATATCACCAGCCCGGCGCACCGGCTTGATTAAGGTATGGAATGCCCTGACGTCCCTCGCAGCAATGTCAGCGTGAGTTCAAGCATCAAGGCTCGCTGCGCTTCCAGACGTGCGTCCCTGATGCGGTTCATCTGCGCCACGCGCTCACCTTCCGGAACTGTCTCGGCGTCCATCAACACGGCGAGACGGTCATGGAACGGCGCATCGATCGTATCGAAACGTGTCCTCTGCGCACGCAACAAATGCTCCTGCCAGAACTCCCGCGCGACCAATGAGTGGGCCAGTTGTTCAGGTGTCTCAGCGGCCTCGACTCGTGCCAGAGCTCGCGCGATGCGCTGCGCATCCAGGCCAGCAACTTCGCCGAACAGCATGTCACTGGGCTGAGCCGGTAAATCGAGGGCGTCACGCAGGGCCAGGCGATAGGCCAGCGCGACCTCGATCTGGTCTGGATCGCTGCCCGAGGCCCGGCGTGCCTGGATATCCTCCAAGGCGATGCGATCGACCTCGTCCAAACGCCAGAACTGCCGCCCCAGATACAGCAATGCGGCCTGCGGGTTATCGGCCGAAGACTCGGCTCGCCACACCAGCATGCGCAGCTCCAGGTTGCTGAAACACAAGGCAACGCTGTCCTGACAGGTCAGGTTCTGGGTGACTTGATTCAATAGCGCTTCACGCAGGCTGGCATGATCGTTCATCGCCCTGATCATGGTGAACACCCGGTTGGCCAGGGCTTGACCGCTCTGCTGGAAATCGGGGGTTTCCAGCAATCGCCTGAGCATGTCGAAAAAGTCGTTTGACCCAGGTTGGTTCTCCAGGTCCTCCCAGTGTGCAGACCATTCATCGCGTGTAAGGCTGTTGGTCGCGTCGAGCCAGCGCTGGCGAGTCGTCACAAAGTCTTCGGCACTGACTGCATGATGCGCCACCGCTCCAGCGTCCAACAGAGATGCCTGCAAGCGTAGGGCTTCCTGGGCAGCCAGCGGGTTGTCCGCAAGCAAGATGACGCGCCTGAGCCATGGCGGGGAATGATAGAAGTGCTCCGACAATTCAGTGATCTGGTTTTCGCGCAAATCGGCCAACAGCAAATCGGGGCAATCCAGAATTGCATAGGGCAGCCGGTTGATCCCGGTTTGGCGCAAGTGCAAACGGCGCAACCTGATCAGCCTGCGCAGGGAAAAAGAACGTCCCAACGGGTTGTAGGACAGGTTGAGGTACTCAAGGGATTCACAATTGGAGAGGATCGTAGCCTGCGCCTCATCCAGCACAATCTGATTGTTGAACAGATCCAGCTCCCGCAGGTGTTCGAGTTGCACCAAATGTTGTGGCACCCGGTTCAGTCGATTGCCGGGGAGCTCCAGTATCCGCAGGTGGCTGAACGCTCGCATGAAGCTATCGGGTAACTCCTGCAGCCCCATGCCCAAAAGGGCTAACTCAAAGACGTGTGGAAAGCTGACTTGCGCAGGTAGTTCAGGCAGCGCCCCAATCTCTGCGCCATACAAGGTGAAGCGATAGTTCACGAGATGCTCGCTGGTACTTGGCCCAAGGCTTGCCGTGCGCTGCCAGCAATTAACCAGGGAATCACTGAAGTAGCGGCGGTCGTCCCGTACCCCGGCACTGTCGGGCAGACTTGACCAACGCTGCAGAGAGCTGTTCAGTAGTTCGAGTTCCTGAGCGAGCCTGGCCAGCTCGGTCTCGATCCGTATGCCTGCATGCTGCAAATCGTTCATCCAGGCAATGACCTGCGCGTCAGTGAAAGTCGGGTATAACGCGCGCACCATAGCGAACAGCGACTGTGGTCTGCCCCTGCGCGCACTGCCCGCCGAGCCACGTCCGCTCAACGGATAGCCGATTCGACCATCGGCCAGTCGTTGCGGCGGTTGGAACCAGCCATTGCGCCCGCGTGCGCTCAATAGCAATGCAACTTCCTCGCGTCGCCGAACAGCTTGCCGTCCGAGCAGCACCCGCAAATTGTGTGCGAAAGGATCAGCAATGCCCATGGCCTCGCGCTGAGGTTCGTCATAGGCCGTTGCCATGACCTCGAAAAGCTCACCCGCGTCGCCGATGCTTGAGCCATTGCCATCGAGCAGCTGAAAGGTTCCGTTCCGGTGAATCAGGCTGAAGACCTGGGGGCCCTCCCCAGCCACTAGCAACTGTGGCCCGGCGGCGTATCCTTCGATCAAGCGCCACTGCACACCTGCGGAGCCCGGCAGGTGCCCGAGCATTCCCAGGGCGGCACGAGCGACGTCGGCATTTTGCGAGGTATCGATAACGAACGCCTCATACACCCTGGCCACACGGATCTGTTGGACGCTGGCCCTGGCCGCTTCAGCCAGGTGCAACGGCACCCGCCCGGTGTCGAGCAGCCGCTGGCGGTCAGCAGTGCTTGCCCTGCCCACAAGCACGTTTGCAGCGCTACTGTGCAGACTCGGAAACACGCGGCGCAGTGCCGCAATACCGGGCCCATCACTGTCCTGCATGCTGTCGTACAAGCGCTGGAACAACAGTCGGCGTTCGCTCCAGGCCAGCTCGGCCAGGTTCTGGTCGGACAATTCGGCGGCGCCCGGCCAGCCCTGGGCATGGTGCAGCACGGTGATGTCCTCGACCGATTCGCCGCTACGCAAACAACGGACCAGGTCGCGGATGCGCTGGTCCAGCCTGATGCGCATCACGCTGTCCTGCAGCTCAGCCGACGGCGCCTGCGCATACACATGCAAAGCGCGCAGATCGTCACTGCCCAGACCATGGATGCTCAGGACTAGGTCGATCTGCTCAGCGTCGAGCTCACCGAAGCCCCCACCCAGGCGGCGGAACATGCGCTGAGTCTCTTCCCACTCGGCCGGTTGCTCACACCACAACCGCCAGGCGCCGGCGCCGTTGTGACGCAGCAGCGGGCCGTGACCGTCCTGCGGTCGCAGTTGCCACTGGCCAGTGCTGACCCGCTCGGCCACGGCATAGTACTGGCCATCCATTTCGATCCAGGACTGCTCAGCCAGACGATGGACACCCAGGGTGTCACGGGTCGCTTGAGGCACTGGCTGGGCACTGCGAAACGGCGTCAGGTCCTGGTTCCACAGTTTTGTGCTGCGGTCCTCCAGGTGCGCCGGTACCAAAGCATCCACTACCGAAG
>JBOICD010000241.1:0-5852 GCA_050739855.1 Pseudomonas sp. | reverse complement strand
GTGTGGACCACACCGGCCTCATCGCGGGGCAAGCCCGCTCCCACGGGAGCCCTTACTCCAGGGCCGCCAAGCGCTCTTCCAGCGCTGCAATCCGCGCTTCCAGCGCCTCGAAGCGCTCCACCGACACCATACCACCCGCGCTGCGCTCCGGCCCTTGCTGGCGCGCAGCAAGAATCGCTTCGATCTCCGCCGGATCACCCAGCGCATGGGTGTAACGGTCTTCACGCTGCCCGGTCTGGCGCGGCAGGTGCAAGGCAAAGCCACGGGCGATCAGGCGCTCCAGCTGATGCACCACCTGTTCGGCGTCTTCGAATTCATGCATGCGGCTGCTGCGGGTCAGCAGTTCATTGACCGTCTGCGGGCCGCGCAGGAACATCAGGCCCAACAGGGTGACCTGCGCCGGCACCAGCTCCAGGGCCTTGTCCACGCGCTGCTCCCAACGGTCGGCGCGGCTGCCCATCTGCAAGCGGGTCAGGCCTTGCCCCTCAAGGGCGCGCAGGGCCTGGCCAACCTGGCCCTGGCTCAAGTTCATCACCGGCTCGCGGCTGGTCTTCTGGTTACAGGCCAGGACCAGGGCGTTCAAGGTCAGCGGGTAGGTTTCCGGGCTGGTGGCCTGTTTTTCGATCAGCGCACCGAGAACGCGGATTTCGCTGCTGTTGAAGCGGGCTTCGGAAGGGGATTGGTGATCGTCGGACATGACCCTGTCTCTATGCGAAGAAAGGCCTCTAGCCTAGGTGCGCGGCAGGGTAAAACACAAGCAGCCGGTGCAGGACGCACCGGCTGCGGGTCAGGCTCAAGCGGCCTGACGTTCCTCGGCCATGCATGCTGCAGCAGTGAACAGCACGTCGGTGGAGGAGTTCAGCGCGGTTTCCGCCGAGTCTTGCAGCACGCCGATGATGAAGCCCACGGCCACCACCTGCATGGCGATTTCGCTAGGAATGCCGAACAGGCTGCACGCCAGCGGGATCAGCAGCAGCGAGCCACCGGCAACACCCGAAGCGCCACAGGCGCACACGGCGGCGACGACGCTGAGGAGGATGGCGGTAGGGATATCGACGGCGATGCCCAGGGTGTGTACGGCGGCCAGGGTCAGTACGGTGATGGTGATCGCCGCGCCGGCCATGTTGATGGTCGCGCCCAGCGGGATCGATACCGAGTAGGTGTCTTCGTGCAGGCCCAGACGTTCGCTCAAGGCCAGGTTGACCGGAATGTTGGCCGCCGAGCTGCGGGTGAAGAATGCGGTGATACCGCTCTCACGCAGGCACAGGAACACCAGCGGGAACGGGTTGCGGCGAATTTTCCAGAGCACGATCAGCGGGTTGACCACCAGCGCGACGAACAGCATGCAACCGATCAGCACCGCCAGCAGGTGCAGGTAGCCGATCAGGGCGTCCAGGCCCGACTGCGCCAGGGTCGAAGCAACCAGGCCGAAAATACCCAGCGGTGCGAAGCGAATCACCACGCGCACGATCAGGGTGACGCCGTTGGACAGGTCTTCGACCACGGTACGGGTGGTTTGCCCGGCGTGACGAATCGCCACACCCAGGCCGATGGCCCAGGCCAGGATGCCGATGAAGTTGGCATTCATCAGCGCACTCACCGGGTTGTCGACCACGCTCAGCAGCAGGCTCTGCAGCACTTCGGTGATGCCGCCCGGGGCGCTCAGGGCAACGTCCGACGTGCTCAGGGCCAGGCTCGACGGGAAGGCCATGCTCGCAACGACCGCGACCACCGCCGCCGCAAAAGTACCGAACAGGTACAGCACCAGGATCGGCCGGATATGGGTTTCGGTCCCGTGTTTATGGTTGGCGATCGAGGCCATGACCAGAATGAACACCAGGATCGGCGCCACGGCCTTGAGGGCCGAGACGAACACTTTGCCGATGAAGCCCAGGCTCAAGGCAGCCTCGGGGGCGATCAGGGCCAGGGCGATACCGGCCACCAGGCCGATCATGATCTGCAGGACCAGACTGGTACGGTTCAATAGTTTTAGAACGGGTGTCATGTCGGGTGTTTCTCAGTCTTATAGAGGGGTCGCCAGCCCGTTGCGACGCCGGAAAATACGGTGGCGTCAGGCGATCAGGGGCATGAAAGGGGCGCGACTTTAGCACAGCGAGGCACAATCGGTGATTGCCCTGTGTCAGGCGGTAGGACGGGCGTGTAGTATGCGCGCCCCTTTGAAACGGCTGTCGGCCGTGGATGTTTAGCGTTCTGGAGTGTAGATGTTACTGCCGATTCTGTTGCTGGCTGCGGCCGGCTTCACTGTACTGACCACTGAGTTCGTGATTGTCGGCCTGTTGCCGGGGATTGCCCGCGACCTCGCGGTGAGTGTGCCCCAGGCCGGGCTGCTGGTGACCTTGTTTGCCTTTACCGTGGCCTGCTTCGGCCCGTTTCTCACCGCCTGGTGTGCGCGTTTTGACCGCAAACGCCTGTTCGTCGGCATCCTCCTGTTGTTCGCCGCCTGCAATGTCCTCGCGGCCGTTGCTCCGAACATCTATGTCATGGGGCTGGCGCGCCTGTTGCCAGCGCTGGGCTTGCCGGTGTTCTGGGCGCTGGCCAGTGAAACGGCAGTCGACATCGTCGGGCCGGCCTATGCCGGGCGGGCCATTTCCAAGATCAGCTTTGGTGTGGTCTGTGCCACGGTGTTCGGTATTCCGGTCGGCACCCTGGTAGGCGACGCGCTGGGCTGGCGTGCGGCGTTTGCCTTGCTGGCCGTGCTGGCACTGGCCAAGGCGCTGTTGCTGCACCTGTATCTGCCGCGTACGCCGCGGCACAACCAGGCCACTTCACTGCGTGGGCAGTTCGGGGTCTTGCGTAGCCGCTTGCTGCAGGGGCATGTGCTGCTCTCGGTACTGGTGTTCAGCGGCATGTTCACCGTTTATACCTACCTGGCCGATATCCTTGAGCGCCTGGCCGGCTTCGATGGTGCGCGGGTGGGCTGGTACCTGATGGGCTTTGGTGCGGTGGGGCTGATTGGCAACAGTCTGGGCGGTCGTGCCGTGGATCGTCATCCGCTGCTAGCCTCTGCCGGCTTCTGTGCGCTGATGCTGGTGGGCCTGATTGCCCTGGTGCCGAGCATCCATTCCACCTACGGCCTGATCGGCGCGCTGGCGATCTGGGGCGCAACCCAGGCGGCACTGTTTCTGGTCAGCCATGTGCGCCTGATCAAGGCCGCGCCCCAGGCCCCGGCCTTTGCTGCTTCGCTGAACATCGCCGGGGGCAATCTGGGGATTGGCCTGGGCGCAATGATTGGCGGTCGAGTGATCGACACGTTGGGCTTGAGCAGCCTCGGCTATGCCGCCGCGCTGCTGATCGGCGTTTCGGTATTACTGGCGCTGGGCCTGATGCGTATGCGGGACGCCAGCGCTACCAGTTGAACAATTGGCGGCGAGCCCCTTCGGTGATGGCGAGGATGCCTGGGTGCTTGACCTTGCGCTCCACCGAAATGGCATAGAACGACTCGATCACCGCGTCGGTCTGGCCGATCAGTTCAACGCCGTATTGTCGACAGACCTCATCGGCAATCACGCTAGGGCCGATGAAGATGCCGCTGCCGGACTGGCCGAAAGCCTGCATCAAAGCGCTGTCATCGAACTCGCCGACAATCCGCGGCTGGATCTGCTGCTCGGCGAACCAGCGCAGCAAGCGGCTGCGCACCACGGTTTCCTGGCCGGGAATCAGCAGTGGGGCATGTTGCAGGCAGGCCGGGAAATCCTCGCTCAATTCAGCGGCCAGGGCAGGGGTGGCGAAGAAACTGATGCCACATTCACCCAGGCGCTGGCTGTAGCCTTTGATGTCCAGATGGCTGGGCATGGGGCTGTCGGAGATCACCAGGTCCAGGCGCTGGATTGCCAGGTCGGCCAGCAGGCGTTCGAGTTTGTCTTCGCGGCAGCTCAGGCGCAGGGCGTCTTCCATGTCCATGGTCGGTGCCAACAGGCGGTAAACGATCGACTTGGGCACCACATCGGCGACCCCGACCCGAAACAGGATCTGCTGTTCGTCCGGGCGGGCACGCAGCATGGCCTCCAGCTCCCCGCCGATCTGAAACATCTGCTCGGCGTAGGTCAGCGCCTGGCGCCCCGTTTCAGTCAGTTCCAGCTGCCGCCCGACCCGGCGAAACAGCTCGATGCCGTAGGTCTGTTCGAGCAGGCTGATCTGCCCGCTGATGGTCTGCGGCGTCAGGTTCAACTGCTCGCCAGCGCGCACGATGCTGCCGGTACGGGCCACCACCCAGAAGTAATGCAGCTGACGGTAGTTGAGCATGCAGGTTCCCGGTTCGTAAAAACCGAAGTATAAGCGCTGAAAATACGAATTTTCCTGATGTATCGAGATATTTACAATCCCCAGCCATCACGGTGCCACTGACTGGGCACTGATCATCGACACGGAGAACCACAGATGCTGCAACTCAAATCCATCGGAACACCCCTGGTGCTACTGTTGGCCCTGTTTGCCGTGAGCGGTTGCGAGCAGGCGGAAAAATCCGCCCAGCAGATGCTCAACCAGGCCGCAGAGTCCGCCAAGGAAGCCATCGACCAAACCAACGAAGCCGCCCAGCAGGCCCTCAGCGAAGCCACTGGCTCCGAGGGCGAGAAGGCCGCCAAGCCCGAGCGCGACGACAGCGCTAAAGAAATCTGACCCACCCTTACCTTGATGCAGGATTGATTCATGGAATACTTGTTGGAACTCGCTGCAAGCCCGACCGCCTGGGTAGCTCTGGCCACCCTGGTGGCCATGGAGATCGTGCTCGGCATCGATAACCTGATCTTCATCTCCATCCTGACCAACAAGTTGCCCGAGGAATTCCGCTCCAAGGCGCGTCGAATCGGTATCAGCATGGCGCTGGTGATGCGCTTGGGTCTGCTCAGCACCATTGCCTGGATCGTACAACTGACCGAGCCTGTCATCGATGTGTTCGGCCATGCTTTCTCCTGGAAGGACATGATCCTGATTGCCGGTGGTCTGTTCCTGCTGTGGAAGTCGACCACTGAAATCCACGAGAGCGTCGACCCGCGGGCCAAGGAAGAAAGCAAAGCGTCCTCGACCATCACTCTGGGCTTTGCTGCCGCTATTGGTCAGATCCTGCTGCTGGACATCGTCTTCTCGATCGACAGCATCATTACCGCTGTGGGCATGACCGAGCACTTGCCGATCATGATCATTGCCGTGATCAGTGCCGTGGTGGTGATGCTGGTGGCTGCCGACCCGCTGGCCAAGTTCATCAACGACAACCCGACCGTGGTGATGCTGGCCCTGGGCTTCCTGATCATGATCGGTATGACCCTGATCGCTGAAGGCTTTGGCGCCCATGTACCGAAAGGTTATGTGTATGCAGCGATGGCGTTCTCTACCGCGATCGAAGCGCTGAACATTCTGTCGCGCCGGGCGCGGATCAAGCGCGAAGCGGCTGAGGGCTGATGTAAATCGCGGGGCAAGTCCGCTCCCACAGGTTGTGTATATCCCTGTGGGAGCGGGCTTGCCCCGCGATGTTTTTAACGATCAATGCGCACTGGCATGCCGACGACTACGCCGCGTCGGTACGGCCTCACTGGTTTTCTTCGGCAAGGTATGGTGCGGGTGATGGCGGCGGGCAATCCGCAGCACGCCCCAGAGCATGGCGGCGGCGACGCTCAACCAGGCGCCCACCAGCATGAAAATGGCCATTGTCAGGCTCATGTCTGCCTCCTCAGGTCCCTGGCCAGCCCATGATGCTTGCCACGCGGACACCCCTAGAGTCTAGCCGAAGCCTTGTTTCAAACCATTGACCGATGGTCTAGCCCCTTGGGCCGCTTTGTTCTAAGCCGCCTTCACACTATACCCGCGCGGCCTGCCGGCCTATGATCGCACCCCAG
>JBOICD010000240.1:0-5867 GCA_050739855.1 Pseudomonas sp. | reverse complement strand
ACCCGACAGCGGACGCTGCCGGGCCTGATGCGATCAGAGGTCGCCGTAGCCCAGCGAACGCAGGGCGCGTTCGTCGTCGGACCAGCCGCCTTTGACCTTGACCCAGAGGTTGAGCATGACCTTGGCATCGAACAGCACTTCCATGTCCTTGCGCGCCTCGGAGCCGATACGCTTGATGCGCTCGCCCTTGTCGCCAATGATGATCTTCTTCTGACCGTCACGCTCGACCAGGATCAGTGCATGGATGTGCAGGATCTTGCCCTGCTGCTTGAACTCTTCGATTTCCACGGTGATCTGGTATGGCAGCTCTGCACCGAGCTGACGCATGATCTTTTCGCGTACCAGCTCAGCGGCCAGGAAACGGCTGCTGCGGTCGGTGATCTGGTCTTCCGGGAAGAAGTGATCGTTTTCCGGCAGGTGCTTGGCGATCAGGCCTTCCAGCGCTTCGAGGTTGTGCCCCTGCTGCGCGGAGATCGGCACGATCTCGGCGTTCGGCAGTTGCTCCTGCAGCCACTGCAGGTGCGGGATCAGCTCGGCTTTCTCTTCGATCCGGTCGGTCTTGTTGATCGCCAGGATCACCGGGCCCTGCACGTACTGCACGCGCTCCAGCACCAGTTGGTCTTCGTCGGTCCACTTGGTACGGTCGACCACGAAGATCACCACGTCGACGTCCTTGAGGGCGGCCGAGGCGGTCTTGTTCATGTAGCGGTTGAGCGCCTTTTCGTTGCTCTTGTGCATACCCGGGGTATCGACGTAGATCGCCTGGACATCACCCTCGGTCTTGATCCCCAGCATATTGTGCCGGGTGGTCTGCGGCTTGCGCGAGGTGATCGCCAGCTTCTGGCCGAGGATGTGGTTGAGCAGGGTCGATTTGCCGACGTTCGGGCGGCCGACAATGGCGACATAGCCGCAGCGTGTGGTGTTCGTATCAGTCATTGCCATTCTCCACGCCCAGGGCGATCAGTGCTGCGGCGGCCGCGACTTGCTCGGCGATACGCCGGCTAACGCCCTGCCCTCGGCTTTTTTCAGTCAAAAGGGTCACTTCGCATTCGACGAAAAACGTCCGGCAATGGGGTTCACCTTGAATATCCACCACTTCGTAACGCGGCAGCTCGCAGGCCCGCGACTGCAAAAACTCTTGCAGACGGGTTTTCGGGTCCTTGTTGGTATCGACCAGGGTCAGGCTTTCGAACTCGCCGGTCAGCCAGGCCAGCACGCGCTCGCGGGCGGTCTGCATGTCCGAGTCGAGGTAGATTGCACCGATCAACGCCTCAAGGGCGTCAGCCAGGATCGATTCGCGGCGAAAACCTCCGCTTTTTAGCTCACCGGAGCCCAGGCGCAGGTACTCACCGAGGTCGAAACCACGGGCCAGCACAGCCAGGGTCTCGCCCTTGACCAGACGTGCGCGCAAGCGCGACAACTGGCCTTCGCGGGCCTGGGGAAAGCGCTCGAACAGCGCTTCGCCAGCGACGAAGTTGAGGATCGCATCGCCGAGAAACTCGAGGCGCTCATTGTTGCGCCCGGCAAAACTGCGGTGCGTCAGGGCCAGCAGCATCAGCTCCTGGTTCTTGAAGGTGTATCCGAGCTGGCGCTCGAGGCGGCTCAAAGAAACGCTCACAGTGTACCCACGCGCAGTTCGTGGTCGATATTCAACGCTTTGTTCAAATCAACATCCTGAAAGACTATTTGGCTCACGCCCACTGGCGTCGGCGGTACAGGTGGATCCGCGGATCCCTCTGAACACAGCCTATGCCAGAAATGCATTCGGCGCTGTCCCAGGACAGCGCCGTTGTAGTGTTACTGGATCAGACCGACCCGCGACAGGTTCGGGAAGTGGCTGAGCTTGGGCTCTGGCCAGCTCATCCAGACCGCGAAGGCCTTGCCGACGATGTTCTGGTCCGGGACCATGCCATGCAGCGCCTTGGGAATACTGGGGTCATCCCAGTAACGGCTGTCGTTGGAGTTGTCGCGGTTGTCGCCCATCATGAAGTAATGGCCGGCCGGAACTGTCCATTGCTGGTCAGGCGGCATGCGATAACGGCTCATTTCCTTGCGGATCAGGTGTTCGGCCTCGCCCAGCTTTTCCTTGTACAGCTCAGCGCTGCCCAAGGTGCCCGGTTCGCTACCCACCAGTTGCTCGGCAATCGACTTGCCGTTGACGAACAGCTTCTTGTCGCTGGTGTAGGCAATCTGGTCGCCCGGCAAGCCAACCACACGTTTGATGTAGTTGACGTTCGGGTCGCTCGGATAGCGGAACACCATCACGTCACCGCGCTGCGGATCACCGACTTCGATGACCTTTTTGTCAATCACCGGCAGGCGAATGCCGTAGGAGAACTTGTTCACCAGGATGAAATCGCCTACTTCCAGGGTCGGCTTCATCGATCCCGAAGGGATCTGGAAAGGCTCGATCAGGAACGAACGCAACACCAGGACGATGAACAGTACCGGGAAGAACGATTTGCCGTACTCAACCAGCAACGGCTCCTTGTTCAACTGCTCGACCACTGCCATTTCGGGCTGGCTGACGCTGCCCTGATAGTTGGCGATCGCCGAACGCCGGCGCGGCGCCAGGAACAGCAGATCGACCAGGGCCAACAGACCGCAGACAGCAACGGCGATGACTAGCAAAAGCGGGAAATTTAGCGACATAGGACCTAATTATTCCAACCTGAGCACGGCGAGGAAGGCTTCTTGTGGAATTTCCACGTTACCGACCTGTTTCATGCGTTTCTTACCGGCCTTCTGCTTCTCCAACAGTTTGCGCTTACGGCTTACGTCACCACCGTAGCATTTGGCCAGTACGTTCTTTCTGAGCGCCTTGACAGTGGTTCGCGCCACAATCTGCCCGCCAATGGCGGCCTGGATTGCCACGTCGAACATCTGCCGAGGAATCAGTTCCTTCATCTTCTCAGTCAACGCGCGGCCCTTATAGTGCGCGTTGTCGCGGTGCACGATCAGCGCCAGGGCGTCGACCTTGTCACCGTTGATCAGTACATCGAGCTTGACCAGGTTGGCCGACTGGTAGCGATCGAAATGGTAGTCCAGCGAAGCATAACCGCGGCTGGTGGACTTCAAGCGGTCGAAGAAGTCCAGTACCACCTCGTTCATCGGCAAGTCGTAGCGCACTTGCACCTGCGAACCGAGGAACTGCATGTCACGCTGTACGCCACGCTTCTCGATGCACAGGGTAATGACGTTGCCCAGATGCTCTTGGGGCACAAGGATGGTCGCGGCGACGATCGGCTCGCGGAAGTCCTCTACCGAGGACACGTCCGGCAGCTTCGACGGGTTGTCGACGTAGATGGTCTCGCCGGTCTTGAGTTTGACCTCGAAGATTACACTTGGCGCCGTGGTGATCAGGTCCAGGTCGTATTCGCGCTCCAGGCGCTCCTGGATGATTTCCATGTGCAGCATGCCGAGGAAGCCGCAACGGAAGCCGAAGCCCAGTGCATCGGAGCTTTCCGGCAGGTACTGCAGCGACGAGTCGTTCAGGGTCAGTTTCTGCAATGCATCACGAAAATCTTCGAAATCATCGGAACTGACGGGGAACAGACCGGCATAAACCTGCGGCTGGATACGTTTGAAACCGGGCAGCACGTCGACTTCAGGCGTGGTGCTCAGGGTCAGGGTGTCACCCACCGGGGCACCATGAATGTCCTTGATGCTGGCAATGATAAAGCCTACTTCACCGGCTTTGAGGTCAGCGGTCTGGGTGTGTTTCGGGGTGAATACACCGACGCTGTCGACCAGGTGGACTTTACCGGTGGACTTGACCAGGATCTTGTCGCCCTTCTTCACGCGGCCATGACGCACGCGCACCAGGGAGACAACGCCCAGGTAGTTGTCGAACCAGGAGTCGATGATCAGCGCCTGCAGGGGCGCTTCAATGTCACCGGTCGGCGCCGGGATGGTGTGCACCAGGCGCTCGAGCACCTCGTCCACGCCCATGCCGCTCTTGGCGCTGCAGGCCACGGCGTCGGTGGCATCGATGCCGATGATCTTCTCGATCTCGTCCTTGACCTTGTCCGGGTCGGCCTGGGGCAGGTCCATCTTGTTCAGCACCGGCATGACCTCAAGGCCCTGCTCGATGGCGGTGTAGCAGTTGGCGACCGACTGGGCCTCGACGCCCTGACCGGCATCGACCACCAGCAACGCCCCTTCACAGGCGGCCAGGGAGCGGCTGACTTCATAGGTGAAGTCAACGTGGCCGGGGGTGTCAATGAAGTTCAGCTGGTAGGTTTTGCCGTCCTGCGCCTTGTAATGCAGGGTGACACTGTGGGCCTTGATGGTGATACCGCGCTCACGCTCCAGGTCCATGGAATCGAGTACCTGGGCTTCCATCTCACGCGCGGTCAGGCCACCGCACATCTGGATGAAACGGTCCGCCAGGGTCGACTTGCCATGGTCAATGTGGGCGATGATGGAGAAATTGCGGATATGACTCAAATCACTCACGGGTCAACACTCAAAAAGGCTGCGGGCCGAACGCCCACCGAAAAATAGCCGGGAATTGTACCTGAAGCTGAAAGGTTATGGGAGATTCCATATCGCCTATTCGCGGGGCAAGCCCGCTCCCACAGGGTTGCCATTGAGCCGGTGGGAGCGGGCTTGCCCCGCGAATAGACACAAAAAAGGGCGACCCAGGCCACCCTCTTGTGTGCAACCTGGCTTACTCAGCCAGCTTGAAGGTGATGAAGCTGGCGCGCCCCTGACGCAACACGCGCATCGACACCGAACGGTTCTTCGGCAATTCCTTGGCAATTTCAGTGAACTGCTTGGCCGAAAGGATCGCCTGGTTGTTCAGGTGGCTGATGACGTCACCCGGACGCAGGCCGATCAGGGCAGCCGGACCGTCCTGGACTTCCTTGATGACCACACCGCCTTTGAGCTCTAGGGTCTTCTTCTGCTCGGCGGTCAGGTCGGCCACCGAGACACCGAGACGATTGCTGCTGCGCTCAACGCCACCGTTGGCATTGGCGCTGATTTCAGCATCGTCGTCAGGCAGTGCGCCGACGGTGACCTCCAGATCCTGGCGCTTGCCGTTGCGGATGATGTCCAATTTGGCCTTGGCACCATCTTTCAGGCTACCAACCAGGTGCGGCAGGTCGGCGGACATGACGATCGGCTGACCATTCATGCTCAGGATCACGTCACCCACCTGCAGACCACCTTTGGCTGCCGGACCGCCTTCCAGCACCTGGGCCACCAGGGCGCCGGCCGGCTTGTCCAGGCCGAAGGATTCAGCCAGGTCTTTGTTGACCTCCTGAATCACCACACCCAGCCAGCCGCGGCTGACCTTGCCGTCTTTCTTCAGCTGATTGGAGACATCCAGCGCCACATCGATCGGGATCGCGAACGACAGGCCCATGAAGCCGCCAGAGCGGGTGAAGATCTGCGAGTTGATCCCCACCACTTCACCATTCATGTTGAACAGCGGGCCACCGGAGTTACCCGGGTTGATTGCCACGTCGGTCTGGATGAACGGCACATAGGTGTCGTTCGGCAGGGTACGCCCTTTGGCGCTGACGATACCTTTGGTCACCGAATGGTCGAATCCGAACGGCGAACCGATGGCCAGTACCCACTCGCCAACCTTGAGCTTCTCGGAGTCACCCAGTTTGACCGTTGGCAAGTTCTTGCCGTCGACCTTGAGCAGTGCCACGTCGGTGCGCGGGTCGGTGCCGACCAGCTTGGCCTGCAGCTCGCTGCGATCGGACAGGCGGACGATGATCTCGTCGGCGTCGGCGACCACATGGTTGTTGGTCAGGACGTAGCCGTCGCTGGAAATGATGAAGCCTGAACCCAGCGATTGCGCTTCACGCTGACGGTCGCCACGCGGCGAGCGCGGCTGCTGCGGCATGTTG
>JBOICD010000239.1:0-5887 GCA_050739855.1 Pseudomonas sp. | reverse complement strand
CCCACCGGCTTATCACAATCCGGTGGGAGCGGGCTTGCCCCGCGATCGAGTGATGCCTATCAGCCGATCGTCATCAAGCTCGCGTTACCACCTGCAGCAGCAGTGTTAACACTCAACGCCCGCTCGATCACCAAACGCTCCAGGCCAATCGCGGTTTCGCCCGACGACAGACCATGCACGCCGACGATGGCACCGGCACGCTTGGCCACTTGCTCGCAGACTGCACGCAACTGGTCGGAATGGCCGTGGTGCAGGACGGCATCGAACACCACCTCATCCTTGGTCCAGTCACCCACCAGTTTGATGCGTGCCTGCACGTCTTTCGGCAGACGGTTGCGCAGGGTCTTGGTCAGCTCGCCTTCCGGCCATACCGCCGAGCTACCCACGGCCAGCACCGCAGCCAGTTGGGTCAGCAGGTCTGCTTCGACTTCAGCCAGGCACAGCACATGCTCACGCGGCAGGATGGTGTAGCTGTTGCGCTCACCGGTCGGGCCGGCCAGCAGGCGGCTGATACCGCTTTGCGACTGCCTGGCGAACTGCTCGCAGAGGCTGCCCAGCTCGTTCAGCTGGTTGCTTGCCGCCCAGGCTTTAAGCGCTTGCAGTGGCTTGCTCAGCTCGTCGCGCAGACGAGTGTCCGGGGTGTTGCCGCCGTCGGTGCGCTGGAACGATTGCTCGATCGCATCGGCCGGACGGGTGGACAGCAGGCGGTACAGGTACAGCGGGCCACCGGCTTTCGGACCGGTACCGGACAGGCCTTCACCGCCGAACGGCTGGACGCCGACCACGGCACCGACGATGTTGCGGTTGACGTAGACGTTACCGGCGTTGACGGTGTCGATGACCTTGGCGATGGTTTCGTCGATCCGGGTGTGAACACCCAGGGTCAGGCCGTAACCGGAAGCGTTGATCTGCTCGATCAGCTGGTCGAGGTTCTTGCGGTTGTAACGCACCACGTGCAGGACCGGGCCGAAGATCTCGCGTTGCAGCTCGTCGAAGCTCTCCAGCTCGATCAGGGTTGGCATGACGAAGGTGCCGCGCTTGACCTCTTCGCCATTGGCGATGGCAACCTGGTACACCGAGCGACCTTTGTCGCGCATGCCCTGGATGTGTTTCTCGATACCGGCCTTGGCTTCGGCGTCGATCACCGGGCCAATGTCCACGTTCAGGCGCTCCGGGTTGCCCAGGCGGCTTTCGGCCATGGCACCCTTGAGCATCTCGATCACGCGGTCGGCCGAGTCTTCCTGCAGGCACAGCACGCGCAGTGCCGAGCAGCGCTGACCGGCGCTGTCGAAGGCCGAGGAGACGACGTCGATGACCACTTGTTCGGTGAGTGCCGAGGAGTCGACGATCATCGCGTTCTGGCCACCGGTTTCGGCGATCAGCGGAATCGGACGGCCCTGGGCATCCAGGCGCCCGGCGATGTTGCGTTGCAGCAGGCGGGCGACTTCAGTGGAGCCGGTGAACATCACGCCTTTGACCCGATCGTCACCGACCAGACGGGCGCCGACGGTTTCGCCGCGACCTGGCAGCAACTGCACCACGCCTTCAGGGATACCGGCTTCGAGCAGCAGGCGCACGGCCTGAGCGGCGACCAGCGGGGTTTGTTCGGCAGGCTTGGCCAGTACCGGGTTACCGGCTGCCAGGGCTGCGGCGACCTGGCCGCTGAAGATCGCCAGCGGGAAGTTCCACGGGCTGATGCAGACCACCGGGCCCAACGGGCGGTGGGCATCGTTGCTGAAGTCGTTACGGGCCTGCACGGCGTAGTAGCGCAGGAAGTCGACCGCTTCACGGACTTCGGCGATGGCGTTGGCGAAGGTCTTGCCGGCTTCACGGGCGAGCAGCCCCATCAGCGGCTGGATCTCGGCTTCCATCAGGTCAGCGGCGCGCTCGAGGATCGCAGCACGCTCGGCGGGCGGCGTGGCCTGCCAGATCGGGGCGGCCTTGAGGGCGCACTGGATGGCGTTGTCGACGTCGGTAACGGTGGCTTCCTGGACATGGCCGACCACGTCACGGTGATCGGACGGGTTCAGGACCGGCGCGGCGGCTTCAGTGCTGGCGGCGCAGCCAAGCATCGGTGCGGCTTTCCAGTCGTTGTGTGCGGTGGCCAGCAGGGCGCAGGACAACGACGCCAGGCGATGTTCGTTGGCCATGTCGATACCGGCGGAGTTGGCCCGCTCGGCGCCGTACAGGTCACGCGGCAAGGGAATGCGCGGATGCGCCAGGCCGAAGTTGCCTTCCTGGGTGGCCATCTGCTCGATGGTGGCGACCGGGTCGGCAACCAGTTCCTGGATCGAGATCGACTGGTCGGCGATGCGGTTGACGAACGAGGTGTTGGCGCCGTTTTCCAGGAGGCGGCGAACCAGGTAGGCCAGCAGGGTTTCGTGGGTACCGACCGGGGCGTACACGCGGCACGGACGGTTCAGCTTGCCATCGGCAACCTTGCCGACAACCTGCTCATACAGCGGCTCGCCCATGCCGTGCAGGCACTGGAACTCGTACTGGCCCGGGTAGTAGTTCTGCCCGGCGATATGGTAGATGGCCGACAGGGTGTGGGCGTTGTGCGTGGCGAACTGCGGGTAGATGACTTCCGGTACCGACAGCAGCTTGCGGGCGCAGGCAATGTAGGACACGTCGGTGTACACCTTGCGGGTGTAGACCGGGTAGCCTTCCAGGCCTTCGACCTGGGCGCGCTTGATCTCGCTGTCCCAGTAGGCGCCCTTGACCAGGCGGATCATCAGGCGATGGCGGCTGCGGCGGGCGAGGTCGATGACGTAGTCGATCACGTACGGGCAGCGCTTCTGGTAGGCCTGAATCACGAAGCCGATACCGTTCCAGCCGGTCAGCTGCGGCTCGAAGCACAGGCGCTCGAGCAGATCCAGCGACAGCTCCAGGCGGTCGGCTTCCTCGGCGTCGATGTTCAGGCCGATGTCGTATTGCTTGGCCAGCAGGGTCAGCGACAGCAGGCGCGGGTACAGCTCGTCCATCACGCGCTCGTATTGGGCGCGGCTGTAGCGCGGGTGCAGGGCCGAGAGCTTGATCGAGATGCCCGGACCTTCGTAGATGCCACGGCCGTGGGAGGCTTTGCCGATCGAGTGGATCGCCTGCTCGTAGGAGGCCAGGTATTTCTGCGCGTCGTGCTCGGTCAGGGCAGCTTCGCCGAGCATGTCGTAGGAGTAGCGGAAGCCCTTGGCTTCGAACTTGCTGGCGTTGGCCAGGGCTTCGGCGATGGTTTCGCCGGTGACGAACTGCTCGCCCATCAGGCGCATGGCCATGTCGACGCCCTTGCGGATCATCGGCTCGCCGCTCTTGCCGATGATGCGGCTGAGCGAGGAGGTCAGGCCGGATTCGTTGTGGGTCGAGACCAGCTTGCCGGTCAACAGCAAGCCCCAGGTCGCGGCGTTGACGAACAGCGACGGGCTGTTGCCCAGGTGCGGTTGCCAGTTACCGGTGCTGATCTTGTCGCGGATCAGGGCATCACGGGTGCCTTTGTCCGGGATGCGCAGCAGGGCTTCGGCCAGGCACATCAGCGCCACGCCTTCCTGCGACGACAGGGAGAATTCCTGCAACAGGCCCTGGACGATACCGGCACGGCCGCCAGCGCTCTTCTGGTTACGCAGTTTTTCAGCAATGCCGGCGGCCAGTTTGTTGGTGGCCTCGGCCATGGCAGCAGGCAGACGAGCCTGTTCCAGCAGCATTGGCACCACTTCCGGCTCAGGACGGCGATAAGCGGCGGTGATCGCCGAGCGCAGTACCGATTGCGGCAGGATGCTTTCGGCAAATTCGAGGAAGCACTGGTGGCTGTGATCGCCCAGGACTTCACCGGCTTCATCGCCATTGATGATCGACTGACCGTTGAGTTCGGTCAGGGTGGCGCCACCCTCGAGCTTTTCCAGGTAATTGAAGATTGCCTGTTTGATCAACCAGTGCGGCGTGCGGTCGATGGACTGCGCGGCTGCTTTGAGTCGCTCACGGGTCGGGTCGTCGAGTTTGACCCCAAGGGTGGTCGTCGCCATTTCTTATCCTCATTATTGCCACAGGGCTGTGGCTTAAGCTGGCGCCAAGATTAGCCGTGCGTGAATTTGGGTGCAACCTAGTGCAACCCAAAAAATGCAGGAAAAAAGTGCAACTCGTCCGGTGGGTAAAACCCCACGGGAAAAATGGGTGTTTATGGTGCATTTTCTTCTGAAAGCGGAGCTTCTTGCTTCGAAAGGGAGCAAAAAACCGCTGTTACGCAAAAAAACCGACGAGGTGCAACTTGAATGCAAAAACAGGTTGCACCTACTTTGCGTTGTTGCATAGGATTCGCGGCCTGGGTGCAACCTCCTCTGAGGCTGTCGCTACATAAAAACAAACGCCAGGGCGCAACAATGAGTGTAAGCAATCCAACCTTGATCACTTTCGTGATCTACATCGCGGCAATGGTGTTGATCGGCTTCATGGCCTATCGCTCCACCAACAACCTTTCCGACTACATCCTCGGTGGCCGCAGCCTCGGCAGCGTCGTGACCGCGCTTTCGGCTGGCGCCTCGGACATGAGCGGCTGGCTGTTGATGGGTCTGCCGGGCGCCATCTATATGTCGGGTCTGTCGGAAAGCTGGATCGCCATCGGTCTGATCGTCGGTGCCTACCTGAACTGGCTGTTCGTTGCCGGTCGTCTGCGCGTGCAGACCGAGCATAACGGCGATGCCTTGACCCTGCCGGACTACTTCTCCAGCCGCTTCGAAGACAAGAGCGGGTTGCTGCGGATCATCTCCGCTGTAGTGATCCTGGTGTTCTTCACCATCTATTGCGCTTCCGGCATCGTCGCCGGTGCCCGCCTGTTTGAAAGCACCTTCGGCATGTCCTATGAGACTGCGCTGTGGGCCGGCGCGGCTGCGACCATTGCCTACACCTTCGTCGGTGGTTTCCTGGCAGTGAGCTGGACCGATACCGTCCAGGCCACGCTGATGATCTTTGCCCTGATCCTGACTCCAGTGATTGTGCTGATCGCCACTGGCGGCTTTGATACGACCTTTGCCGCCATCGAGCTGCAGGATGCGGCGAACTTCGACATGCTCAAAGGCACCACCTTCATCGGCATCATCTCGCTGATGGGCTGGGGGCTGGGCTACTTCGGTCAGCCGCACATCCTGGCGCGTTTCATGGCTGCCGATTCGGTCAAGTCGATCGCTAATGCTCGTCGCATCTCCATGACCTGGATGATCCTGTGCCTGGTGGGTACTTGCGCCGTTGGTTTCTTCGGCATTGCCTACTTCTCGGCGCATCCCGAGGTTGCAGGTCCTGTGGCCGAGAACCACGAGCGTGTGTTCATCGAGCTGGCCAAGATCCTGTTCAACCCATGGATCGCCGGAGTGCTGCTGTCCGCTATTCTGGCAGCCGTCATGAGTACCCTGAGCTGCCAGCTGCTGGTGTGCTCCAGTGCTCTGACCGAAGACTTCTACAAGACCTTCCTGCGCAAGGGTGCTTCGCAGCTGGAACTGGTCTGGGTCGGTCGCGCCATGGTGCTGCTGGTGGCCGTGGTTGCCATCCTGATTGCTTCCAATCCTGAGAACCGTGTTCTGGGTCTGGTCAGCTACGCCTGGGCAGGCTTCGGTGCTGCCTTCGGTCCGGTTGTGCTGATCTCGGTACTGTGGAAAGGCATGACCCGTAACGGTGCGCTGGCTGGCATCCTGGTGGGTGCGATCACTGTAGTGTTGTGGAAGCACTTCTCCATCTGGGGTCTGTACGAAATTATCCCGGGCTTCCTCTTCGGTGCCCTGGCTATCTACTTCGTCAGTAAGGCTGGCAGCCCGTCGACCGCGATGGTTTCGCGTTTCGAAGCTGCGGATGAGGCGTTCAAAGCCGGTCATTGATCGACTACTGAGTTTCGCCTGACAACGGCCCGGCC
>JBOICD010000238.1:0-5968 GCA_050739855.1 Pseudomonas sp. | reverse complement strand
TGGGTGGCGATGATCTCGATCGGCGCCCTGTACCACATGATCCCGAAAGTCTTCGGCCGCGAGCAGATGTACAGCCTGGGCCTGATCAACGCGCATTTCTGGCTCGCCACCATCGGCACCGTGCTCTACATCGCTTCGATGTGGGTCAACGGTATCGCTCAGGGCCTGATGTGGCGCGCGGTCAACGCCGACGGCACGCTGACCTACTCCTTCGTCGAAACCCTGGTGGCCAGCCACCCTGGCTTCATCGTGCGCTTCGTCGGCGGGGCGATCTTCCTCACCGGCATGTTCCTGATGGCCTGGAACACCTGGCGCACCGTGCGTGCCCCGGTGGCCGCAACTGCACCTGCCGCTGCGCAGCTGGCCTGAGGAGGTCGAGATGAAACACGAAGTAATCGAGAAGAACGTCTTCCTGCTGGTGCTGTTGATGGTCTTTGCCGTCAGCATCGGCGGTCTGACCCAGATCGTCCCGCTGTTCTTCCAGGACGTCACCAACAAGCCGGTCGAAGGCATGAAGCCCTACACCGCGCTGCAACTGGAAGGCCGTGACATTTACATCCGTGAAGGCTGCGTACAGTGCCACTCGCAGATGATCCGTCCGTTCCGTGCCGAAACCGAGCGCTACGGCCACTACTCGGTCGCCGGTGAAAGCGTCTGGGACCACCCGTTCCTGTGGGGTTCCAAGCGTACCGGTCCGGACCTGGCCCGTGTCGGCGGCCGTTACTCCGATGACTGGCACCGTGCGCACCTGTACAACCCGCGCAACGTCGTGCCCGAGTCGAAGATGCCGGCCTACCCGTGGCTGGTGGCCAACCCGGTAGACAGCAGCCACACCGAGACCAAGCTGCGCACCCTGCGCACCCTGGGCGTGCCCTACACCGATGCGGATATCAGCGGTGCGGTGGAGTCGATCAAGGGCAAGACCGAAATGGATGCACTGGTTGCCTACCTGCAGGTGCTCGGCACCGCGATCAAGAACAAGAGGTAAGTGCCATGGACTTCACACTGGATATCGGCCAGCTGCGCGGCCTGGGCACCCTGCTGGTGGCCATCGCCTTCATCGGCCTGTCGCTGTGGGTGTTCAACGGTCGGCGTGACCGCGAGTTTGCCGAGGCAAGCCTGTTGCCGTTCGCCGATGACCGCCTTGCACCTGCCGCCAACGAACCCGCATCGAGGAGTAACGGGCAATGACCACCTTCTGGAGTACGTACATCTGCGTACTGACCATCGGCAGCCTGATCGGCTTGACCTGGCTGCTGCTGGCCACGCGCAAGGGCGAAAAGCCCAACGGCGGCGACCAGACCATGGGCCACAGCTTTGACGGCATCGAGGAATACGACAATCCGCTGCCCAAGTGGTGGTTCTGGTTGTTCGTCGGCACCCTGGTGTTTTCGGTGGGCTACCTGATCCTCTACCCTGGCCTGGGCAACTGGAAAGGCATCCTGCCGGGTTACCAGGACGGCTGGACCCAGGTCAATGAGTGGCAGAAGGAAATGGACAAGGCGGATGCCAAGTTCGGTCCGATCTTCGCCAAATTTGCCGCCATGCCAGTTGAGGAAGTGGCCAAGGATCCTCAGGCCCTGAAGATGGGTGGCCGTCTGTTCGCCTCCAACTGCTCGGTGTGCCACGGTTCCGACGCCAAGGGCGCCTATGGCTTCCCTAACCTGACCGACAAGGACTGGCGCTGGGGCGGCGATCCGGACACCATCAAGCAGTCGATCATGAGCGGTCGTCACGGCGTCATGCCGGCCTGGGCCGAAGTGATTGGCGAGCAAGGTGTGGCCGACGTAGCCGCTTTCGTCCTCACCAACATGGATGGACGCAAACTGCCAGAAGGCACCAAGGCCGATGTCGGCAACGGCGAGAAGCTCTTTGCAACCAACTGTGTGGCCTGCCACGGTCCGCAAGGCAAGGGTACCCCAGCCATGGGCGCACCGGACCTGACGCACCCGCAAGCCTTCATCTACGGTTCGAGCTTCGCCCAACTGCAGCAGACCATTCGCTATGGCCGTCAGGGCCAGATGCCTGCCCAGGAAGCGATCCAGGGTAACGACAAGGTCCACCTGCTGGCCGCCTATGTCTACAGCCTGTCGCAGGATGAACCGGCTCAAGGTGAAAACCTCTCTGCCAAGTAAAATCATCCCTTAACTGAGCCTTGACTCAAACCGCCGCAGCCACCCGGATGCGGCGGTTCCATTTCCCCCTTGCGACCAAACGTCGCACCTCCCCCGCCACCCCGCCTTGCACCCGCCTTGATCGGAACTAAGCTTGTTGCCACAGCGACCGCAACCCGGGGCCTGATAATCCCCCTGAGCGCTCGCGGCTGTTGAAGAATGCGTGCAAAGGCAGACGGGATCGGCTCGACCTCTTTGTACCCGCTTCTGGATATCAGAAAACGGTTACAACAAGCCTGACCGATTGGACAAGAAAAGATGAATAACGGTACACATATCAAGCAGATAATTGTGTACACTTTGTCTGCCAACAAGGCCCGAAACAGCGGTAGATCGGGCTTTGGCAAAGGTCGGCGCGGGAGCCATCGCGTTGCAATAACCACACGGTTTATACATACTTGCGCCGATTTTTTAACCTACAAAAACACCCAAACCGTGGAACCTTAGAATGAGCACAGCAATCAGTCCGACTGCTTATAACTATAAGGTCGTCCGCCAGTTCGCCATCATGACGGTGGTCTGGGGGATCCTTGGCATGGGGCTTGGAGTCTTCATCGCCTCGCAACTGGTATGGCCCCAGCTGAACCTGGACCTGCCATGGACGAGCTTTGGACGGCTTCGCCCACTGCACACCAACCTGGTGATTTTCGCCTTCGGTGGCTGTGCACTGTTTGCCACTTCCTATTATGTCGTGCAGCGTACCTGCCAGACGCGACTGATTTCCGACAGCCTCGCGGCCTTCACCTTCTGGGGTTGGCAAGCGGTGATCGTCGGTGCGCTCATTACCCTGCCGCTGGGTTACACCACGACCAAGGAATACGCCGAGCTGGAATGGCCGATCGCCATTTTGCTGGCGATTGTCTGGGTCACCTACGGTGCGGTGTTCTTCGGTACCATCGTCAAGCGCAAGACCAAGCACATTTATGTGGGTAACTGGTTCTACGGTGCGTTCATCGTGGTGACCGCGATGCTGCATATCGTCAACCACGCTTCGCTGCCGGTCAGCCTGTTCAAGTCCTACTCGGCTTACTCGGGCGCCACCGACGCGATGATCCAGTGGTGGTACGGCCACAACGCCGTGGGCTTCTTCCTGACCACCGGCTTCCTCGGCATGATGTACTACTTCGTACCCAAGCAGGCCGAGCGTCCGATCTACTCCTATCGCCTGTCGATCGTGCACTTCTGGGCACTGATCACCCTGTACATCTGGGCCGGCCCACACCACCTGCACTACACCGCCCTGCCGGACTGGGCGCAGTCGCTGGGCATGGCCATGTCGATCATTCTCCTGGCGCCAAGCTGGGGCGGCATGATCAACGGCATGATGACCTTGTCGGGCGCCTGGCATAAGCTGCGCACCGACCCGATCCTGCGTTTCCTCGTGGTGTCCCTGGCGTTCTACGGCATGTCGACCTTCGAAGGTCCGATGATGGCGATCAAGACCGTCAACTCGCTGTCGCACTACACCGACTGGACTGTCGGCCACGTACACGCCGGCGCCTTGGGCTGGGTAGCGATGATCTCGATCGGCGCCCTGTACCACATGATCCCGAAAGTCTTCGGCCGCGAGCAGATGCACAGCATCGGCCTGATCAACGCGCACTTCTGGCTGGCGACCATCGGTACCGTGCTGTACATCTCCTCGATGTGGGTCAACGGTATCACCCAGGGCCTGATGTGGCGTGCAATCAACGATGACGGCACTCTCACCTACTCCTTCGTCGAAGCCCTGCAGGCCAGCCATCCGGGCTTTATCGTCCGCGCCCTGGGCGGTGCGTTCTTCGCCTCCGGCATGCTGCTGATGGCCTACAACGTGTTCCGCACCGTCCGCGCCTCGAAGCCGGCCGAAGCTGAAGCCGCCGCTCAGATCGCTGTAGTTGGAGCTCACTGATGAAGCATGAAGTAGTCGAGAAGAATATCGGCCTGCTGGCCTTCTTCATGGTCATCGCCGTGAGTATCGGCGGCCTGACCCAGATCGTCCCGCTGTTTTTCCAGGACGTCACCAACAAGCCGGTCGAGGGCATGAAGCCACGTACCGCGCTGGAGCTGGAAGGTCGTGACATCTACATCCGTGAAGGCTGCGTACAGTGCCACTCGCAGATGATCCGTCCGTTCCGTGCCGAAACCGAGCGTTACGGCCACTACTCGGTCGCCGGTGAAAGCGTCTGGGACCACCCGTTCCTGTGGGGCTCCAAGCGTACCGGTCCGGACCTGGCGCGTGTCGGCGGTCGTTACTCCGATGACTGGCACCGTGCGCACCTGTACAACCCGCGCAACGTTGTACCCGAGTCGAAGATGCCTTCCTACCCATGGCTGGTAGAGAACAAGCTCGATGGCAAGGACACCGTCAAGAAGATGGAAGTCCTGCGCACCCTCGGCACACCGTACACCGATGAAGACATCGCCGGTGCCCGCGACGCGGTCAAGGGCAAGACTGAAATGGACGCTCTGGTGGCCTACCTGCAAGGCCTGGGCACCATCATCAAAAGCAAACGGTGACATTGATGGATATCGGGATGATTCGTGGCCTGGGCACCGTCGTGGTGATGGTGGCCTTTATTGGCCTGGCGTTGTGGGTGTTCAGTTCTCGGCGCAAGTCTGAGTTCGACGAAGCGACCATGCTGCCCTTCGCGGATGATCCCGAAGCCAGCAAGCACGTCGAGCAAGCGCAAGCGAAAGCGTCTAGGAGTAACAACGAATGACTACCTTCTGGAGTCTGTACGTCACCGTTTTGAGTCTGGGCACGATCTTCGCCCTGACCTGGCTGCTGCTGTCCACCCGCAAGGGCCAGCGCAGCGAAACCACCGAAGAAACCGTGGGCCATGCCTACGACGGCATCGAGGAGTATGACAACCCGTTGCCGAAATGGTGGTTCATGCTGTTCGTCGGCACCATCGTTTTCGCCCTGGGTTACCTGGTGCTGTACCCGGGCCTGGGCAACTGGAAAGGCGTATTGCCGGGCTACCAGTACCTGGATAACGAGAAAAAGACCGAGTTCGCCAACGGCCAGGGCGGCTGGACCGGCGTGCACGAGTGGGAAAAGGAAATGGCCCGCGCGGACGCTAAATTTGGGCCGATCTTCGCCAAATTTGCAGCCATGCCCATTGAAGAAGTGGCCAAGGACCCGCAAGCCCTGAAAATGGGTGGCCGTCTGTTCGCCTCCAACTGCTCGGTGTGCCACGGTTCCGACGCCAAGGGTTCCTATGGCTTCCCTAACCTGACCGACAACGACTGGCGCTGGGGCGGTGATCCGGCAACCATCAAGGCCACCATCATGGGCGGCCGTCATGGCGTGATGCCAGCCTGGGCGGAAGTCATTGGTGAGCAAGGCGTTGCCGACGTTGCCGCGTATGTGCTGAGCAACCTTGACGGCCGCAAGCTGCCGGAAGGGGCGAAAGCCGACATCGCCAACGGCCAGAAGCTCTTCGCCACCAACTGCGTGGCCTGCCACGGCCCTGAAGGCAAAGGCACCCCGGCCATGGGCGCGCCGAACCTGACGCACCCACAGGCGTTCATCTACGGTTCGAGCTTCGCGCAACTGCAGCAGACCATCCGTTACGGCCGTCAGGGCCAGATGCCTGCGCAGGAAGCGATCCAGGGTAACGACAAGGTCCACCTGCTGGCGGCCTACGTCTACAGCCTGTCGCATCAAGGTGAAAAGGCGGCTGAGGCGAAGTAATTCGCACAGCCACCAAAAGGCCCCGTCAGTGCAGACTGGCGGGGCTTTTTTATAGACTCTGTGGGAGCGGGCTTGCCCCGCGATGCGATTTGGCTGACAGATTGCAATCGCGGGG
>JBOICD010000237.1:0-5983 GCA_050739855.1 Pseudomonas sp. | reverse complement strand
TATCGGCGAAGTCGAACTGGTCTGCCAGATCGGCTCGCCTGGCTCCATTGCCGCCTTTCTGCAACGGGTCGGGCGTGCCGGGCACCAGGTTGAGGGCACGCCCAAAGGCCGTCTGTTTCCACTGTCCCGGGATGATCTGATCGAATGCGCGGCGCTGCTCGACTGTGTGCGCCGTGGCGAGCTGGACCTGCTGCAGATTCCCCGGGCTCCGCTGGATGTACTGGCCCAGCAGATCGTTGCCGAAGTCAGCTGCCAACCCTGGCAGGAGCAGGCGCTGTACGGCTGCCTGAAGCAGGCCATGCCCTATGCAGAACTGGACCAGACGCATTACCAGGCTCTGCTGCGCATGCTCGCCGAAGGCTTTAATGGTCGCCAGGGTGTGCGTAGTGCCTACCTGCACCGCGATGCCGTCAATAGCAGCCTGCGCGGGCGCCGCGGTAGTCAGCTGACAGCGCTGACCAGCGGCGGCACCATCCCGGACAACGCCGACTATGCAGTGCTGCTTGAACCCCAGGGGTTGAACATCGGCAGCGTCAATGAAGATTTTGCCGTGGAGAGTATTGCCGGCGACATCTTTCAACTGGGCAACACCTCTTACCGCATCCTGCGGGTGGAAAGCGGCAAGGTGCGCGTCGAGGATGCCAAGGGGTTGCCGCCGAGCATCCCGTTCTGGCTGGGTGAAGCGCCGGGGCGCAGTGATGAGCTGTCGTTCGCGGTCGCCCGCCTGCAAGGCGAGGTTGACCGACGCCTGAGCGAGTCTGCCGGTCAATTGCAAGGTGCGCTCACCTGGCTGCAAGAGAAGATCGGCCTTAATCCGGACAGTGCTGAACAGCTGCTCGACTATCTGGCCCGAACCCGCCAGGTACTGGGAGCCCTGCCCTCACAACAAACCCTGATCATGGAGCGTTTCTTCGACGCCTCCGGCGGCACCCAGTTGATCATCCACAGCCCCTTTGGCAGCCGCATCAATCGCGCCTGGGGCCTGGCCCTGCGCAAGCGCTTTTGCCGCACCTTCAATTTCGAACTGCAGGCCGCCGCCAGCGAAGATGCCATCGTCCTGTCGCTGTCCACCAGCCACAGCTTTGTGCTGGATGAAGTGTGGCGCTATTTGTCGAGCAACAACGGCGAATCGGTGCTGATCCGGGCCTTGCTCGATGCGCCGTTGTTCGGCGTGCGCTGGCGCTGGAATGCAGGTGTGGCGCTGGCCTTGCCGCGCTTTGTCGGCGGGCGCAAGGTGGCGCCGCAGATCCAGCGGATGAAAAGCGAGGACCTGATTGCCGCGGTGTTCCCCGACCAGATCGCCTGTCTGGAGAACATCATCGGCGAACGGCAGATCCCGGATCACCCGCTGGTCGAGCAGACCCTCGACGACTGCCTGCACCAAGCCATGGACTGTGAAGGCTGGCTGGCCTTGTTGCGGCGCATCGAACAAGGGCAGATCACCCTGATCAGCCGTGATCTGCCAGCGCCATCGCCGCTGGCTGCGGCGATTCTCAATGCCCGGCCCTACACCTTTCTCGATGATGCACCGCTGGAAGAACGACGTACCCAGGCGGTACAGAGTCGACGCTGGAGTGATGCGCAAAGCAGCGATGACCTCGGCGCCCTGGATATTGAGGCCATTTGCGCAGTGCAAGCCGAAGCCTGGCCAACGCCTGCGCGCGGCGATGAAATGCACGAGGCGCTGATGAGCCTGGCCTGTGTCAGCCAGGATGAAGTGAAAGCCAACCCTGGCTGGCAGGCATGGCTTGAGGAACTACGGGTGGCAGGTCGGGCCTGCTGCCTGCAACTCGACGCAGACCAGTCCCTGTGGCTGGCCCGCGAGCGCCAGGTGCTCCTGCGCGCAATCTATCCCGCTGCGCAGATGACACCGGACCTTGCGGCGCTTGCCGGATTCGACCAGCCGATCGAGCGCGAGGCCGCGCTGGTGGAAGTGCTGCGCGCACGCCTGAGCGGTTTCGGTCCGCTGACACTGGAGCAGATCGCCGAGCCTTTGCACTTGTCCACTGGAGATCTCGAACAAGCCCTGGTGCGGCTTGAGGCAGAAGGCTACGTGATGCGCGGCTATTTCTGTCCGGGCCAACAGAGCCTGCAATGGTGCGAGCGCCACCTGCTGGCGCGCATCCATCGCTACACGGTCAAACGCCTGCGGCGCGAGATCGAGCCGGTCAGCCTGCAGGATTTCATGCGTTTTCTGTTCGACTGGCAGCACCTCGCACCGGGCACTCACCTGCAAGGTCCGGCAGCGCTCAGCGAAGTGCTGGGTAAGTTCGAGGGCTATCCGGCAGCGGCCACCGCCTGGGAGAGCGATCTGCTGCCCAGCCGGATCAGCGACTACAGCCCGCGCTGGCTGGACGAGAGCTGTCGCGCCGGCAAGCATGTGTGGGCACGCCTGGCCCCCGGCGCAGCCAGCACTACCCTGCGCAGCACACCGCTGGTGCTGCTGCCACGTTCGCAACTGAACCTGTGGCGCACATTCGGCCCGGCCCTCGACAGCAGCGAACTGAGCCTGCGCGCGCAACGGGTGCACACGGCGCTGAGCGAGCACGGTGCGTTGTTTTTCGATGAGCTGGTCAACGATGCCCACCTGCTCCCCACTGAACTGGAAAACGTCTTGCAGGAGCTGGTGGCCGCTGGCCTGATCAGCGCCGACAGTTTCGCTGGCCTGCGTGCGCTGATCACCCCGGCGAGCAAGCGCCAGAATCGTAGCCATCGCCGTGGTCGCGGCGCGCTGTTCGGTGGCATGGACGATGCCGGGCGCTGGGCGCTGCTGCGCAAAACCCCGGCAGCCGATAACCGTGATGCCAGCCTGGAACACGTCGCCCGCACCCTGTTGCGCCGTTACGGTGTGATCTGCTGGCGGCTGCTGGAGCGCGAGGCCGACTGGCTGCCGAGCTGGCGCGAACTGTTGCGTTGCTACCATCGCCTGGAAGCCCGCGGCGAAATCCGTGGCGGGCGGTTCATCAGCGGCCTGGCAGGCGAACAGTTCGCCCTGCCCGAAGCCGTGGCGCTGTTGCGCGAAGTTCGCAGACGACCAGTGGACGGCGGCCTGGTCGCCATCAGTGCCAGCGATCCGTTGAACCTGATCGGCACCCTGCTACCGGGCAACAAGGTGCCAGCGCTGAGCGGCAATCGCCTGCTCTTTCGGGATGGCCTGCCGGTCGCCACGCTGATTGCCGGTAACGTCCAACTGCTCATTGCGCTGGAACTGGCGCAGCAAGGCGAACTGCGCGAGCGCCTGATCCGCGAGCCAGGACGCCAGCACTGACAACGCTTGCGCGAATGATTTTCACTCCAGCAGGCCAGGCGCAAACCTTCATGTTTGCAGGCTGGCGCTAGCGCAGCCAACCGGGCTAAGGTCAAAGATTGTCCAGGCCCTGAGCCTGACCGTGCCATCGCAAGGAACCCGTATGAGCCTGTCACTACTCAGCCGCTACGCCTTTTTCGCCGCCTGTGTCCTGTTCACTTTGGTGAGCCTGCCTTTCCTGCACCATGAATGGCTCTGGCCGTTCACCCTGACCACCGCCGTGCTCAGCCTGATCGGCTTGTTCGATCTGCTGCAAAGTCGCCACGCGGTGCGGCGCAACTATCCGATTCTGGGCAACATCCGCTACCTGGTCGAAGGCATTCGTCCGGAAATCCGCCAGTACCTGCTCGAAGCCGACAGCGACGCCCTGCCCTTCTCCCGCGCCCAGCGTTCGCTGGTTTACGCCCGGGCCAAGAACGAAGCGTCCGATAAACCCTTCGGCACCTTGATCGATGTCTACCAGTCCGGCTTCGAATTCATCGGCCATTCCATGCGTCCGGCGCCCTTGAGCGACCCGGCGAGCTTTCGGGTGATCGTTGGTGGCCCGCAATGCACCCAGCCTTATTCGGCCTCGGTGTTCAATATTTCGGCGATGAGCTTCGGCTCGCTCAGCGCCAATGCCATCCGCGCCCTGAATCAGGGTGCCAAGCTGGGTAATTTCGCCCATGACACCGGCGAAGGCAGCATCAGCCCTTACCACCGCGAACACGGCGGCGACCTGACCTGGGAGCTGGGCAGCGGTTATTTCGGCTGTCGCACCGCAGACGGGCGCTTCGACCCCGAGCGTTTCGCAGAGCAGGCCCGCAGCCCGCAAGTGCGGATGATCGAGATCAAAATGAGCCAGGGCGCCAAACCCGGCCACGGCGGCATCCTGCCCAAGCACAAGGTCACCCGTGAGATCGCCGAGACTCGTGGCGTGATGATGGGTGAAGACTGCATTTCGCCCTCGTGCCACAGCGCCTTTTCCACGCCGATCGAAATGATGCAGTTCATTGCGCAGTTGCGTGAGCTGTCAGGCGGCAAGCCGGTAGGTTTCAAGTTCTGCCTGGGTCACCCCTGGGAGTTCATGGGTATTGCCAAGGCGATGCTACACACCGGGATCCTGCCGGACTTCATCGTCGTCGATGGCAAAGAGGGCGGTACCGGTGCAGCGCCCGTGGAATTCACCGACCATATCGGCGTCCCCCTGCGTGAAGGCCTGCTGTTCGTGCACAACACCCTGGTCGGGCTGAACCTGCGCGACAAGATCAAACTGGGGGCCAGCGGCAAGATCGTCAGCGCCTTCGACATCGCCAGCGTGCTGGCGATCGGCGCCGACTGGGCCAACTCGGCACGTGGTTTCATGTTTGCCATCGGCTGCATCCAGTCGCAGAGCTGCCATACCAACAAATGCCCTACCGGCGTCGCCACCCAGGACGCCCTGCGCCAACGTGCCCTGGTGGTGCCGGACAAGGCCCAGCGGGTCTTCAACTTCCACCACAGCACCCTCAAGGCCCTGGCCGAAATGCTCGCGGCGGCCGGTCTCGATCACCCGTCGCAACTGCAAGCCAAGCATCTGGTACGCCGGGTCTCGGCCACCGAGATCAAGCTGTTCTCGCAGATGCATGTGTTCCTCAAGCCGGGCGAACTGCTCAGCGGCGAAATCAGTGGCGAGTTCTATTCGCGGATGTGGCAAATGGCCCGGGCGGACAGCTTTGAACCCCAGGACCTGGCAGTCGCCTGAAGATCAGCGCGGTATTGAGACATCAAGTAATACGCAATTTTTGCAATTGCTTGCCAATACCGCCACCCTGCCCCCCGCCAGGCGTGTGGCGCGAGAGAATGCCGACGTCGGCCTGTCACTATTAAATCAACTGTTCAAGAGCCCGCTGCCATGTTTAACGGACGCGACCCGCGCATCGATTTTTTTCGGGGCCTGGCGCTGATCTTCATCTTCTGGGATCACATCCCGCACAACCCTCTGGGCCAGATCACCCTGCGCAACATCGGTTTCAGCGATGCTGCGGAGGTTTTCGTCTTTCTTGCCGGCTACGCGGCAGTACTGGCCTACGGCAAAGTCCTGCAACGCGACGGCTACCTGATTGCCTGTGTGAAGATCCTCAGACGTACATGGGTGCTGTATGTGGTGCATATCTTCCTGTTGGCGATGCTGATGGGCATCGTCTTCTACGCCAACAGCCATGTGCAAACCCGCGACCTGGTCGAGGAAATGGGCCTGACGCATTTCATCACCAATCCCCAGCAAGCGCTGACCGATGAACTGCTGTTGCGCTTCAAGCCCAACCTGATGGACCCGCTGCCGCTGTACATCGTGCTGTTGGCCGGTCTGCCCATCGTCCTGCCACTGTTGTTGCGCCATACCTGGGCGGTGGTGGGCGTATCGATGGCGGTGTATCTGATGGCGCCGAAACTAGGCTGGAATCTGGCGAATTTTTCCGACGGTGTCTGGTACTTCAACCCGGTCACCTGGCAGTTTCTGTTCGTGCTCGGTGGCGCGGCGGCGATACACGGGCAGCGGCCACGTGCGCCGCAAACCCCGCCGCTGCTTCGCCAACCGCTGTTTCTGGCGGCGGCCGTCTATTCGCTGCTGGCGGGCCTGATCACTGTTTCCTGGCGCTGGCCAGAGATTCACGATGCATTGATGCCGGCAGCAATCAGCGAGCTGTTGTACCCCAT
>JBOICD010000236.1:0-5985 GCA_050739855.1 Pseudomonas sp. | reverse complement strand
GGATAGAAATCATGGAAACTCCTTATTTAGCTTCTTTGCCAACGGTATTGAGCAGGAACTTGCCAATCAGATCTTCCAGCACCAGCGCCGACTGGGTGTCGTGAATGGTTGCACCATCCTTGAGCACCGCCTCTTCTCCGCCCACGCTGATACCGATGTACTTCTCGCCGAGCAACCCAGCGGTGAGGATAGATGCAGTGGAGTCGGTAGGCAGGTTGTCTACGCGTTTTTCCAGTTGCAGCGTCACTCTACCGGTGTAGGTGTCACGGTCCAGATCGATGGCCGTGACCTTGCCGATGGTCACACCGGCCATGGTCACTTTAGCTCTGACCGTCAAACCGGCGATATTGTCGAAGTATGCGTAAATTTTATAGGTATCGCTGCTCGGGCTCGCCGACAGGCCGCTGACGCGCAGGGCCAGCAGGATCAGCGCCAGGATCCCGGCCAGGAGGAACAGGCCGACACCGATTTCCAGGGTGCGGTTTTGCATCAGAAATCTCCAAACATCAAGGCGGTCAGAATAAAGTCCAGACCCAGGACTGCCAATGAGGCATAGACCACGGTCTTGGTAGTGGCACGACTGATCCCCTCTGAAGTGGGCTCGCAGTCATAGCCTTGGAATACGGCAATCCAGGTAACGACAAAGGCAAAAACCAGGCTCTTGATCACGCCATTGAGTACATCGTCGGTGAACGACACACTGCTCTGCATGTTCGCCCAGAACGACCCCTCATAGACGCCCAGCCAGTCCACCGCCACCCAGGACCCACCCCAGATGCCAACCACGCTGAAAATCAGCGCCAGCATCGGCAGCGAGATGAAACCGGCCCACAGACGCGGGGCAACGATGTATTTGAGCGGATCAACACCGATCATTTCCAGGCTGGACAGCTGCTCAGTGGACTTCATGTTGCCAATTTCGGCGGTCAGCGCGGAACCGGCACGCCCGGCGAACAGCAATGCGGTAACCACCGGCCCCAGCTCACGCAGCAAGGTCAAGGCAACCATCTGCCCGACGGCCTGTTCCGAGCCGTATTTGGTCAGGATGCTGAAACCCTGCAGGGCCAGCACCATACCGATGAAGACCCCGGAAACGACGATGATCGCCAGCGACAGCACGCCAACCGAATAGAGTTGCTTGACCAGCAGCTGAAAGCCGCCGCCAGTGCCGCTGCGCCCGACCAACGAGTGCAGCAGGAACAGAAACGAGCGACCGAGCACGGCCAGCACGTCGATGGCCGAACGGCCAAAACGACGAATACGTTCGAGCAAGGATTTTCTGCGCATCAACGCTTCCCCAGAAGATCGGCGCGGTAATCCGGCGCAGGAAAGTGAAAGGGTACCGGTCCGTCCGGGTCGCCTTTCATGAATTGACGAATGCGCGGATTGTCGGAGCCCATCAGCTCGCCCGGCGTGCCCTGGCCGAGTACCTGGCCATCGCCGACCACATAGATGTAGTCGGCAATACTGGCGGTTTCGGCCAAGTCGTGGGAGACCACGATGCTGGTGATGCCCAGGGCATCGTTGAGCAGGCGGATCAGCCGCACCAGAACGCCCATGGCAATAGGGTCCTGACCGACGAAGGGCTCGTCGTACATGAGGATCTGTGGGTCCAGGGCGATGGCCCGCGCCAGTGCCACACGACGTTTCATACCCCCGGACAGCTCGTCAGGCATCAGTTCGATGGCACCGCGCAGGCCGACGGCCTGCAGTTTCATCAGAACAATGTCACGGATCATTTCGTCGGACAGCTGAGTATGCACCCGCAGCGGAAATGCCACGTTCTCGAACACGTCGAGATCGGTGAACAGTGCGCCACTCTGGAACAACACGCCCATCTGCTTGCGCGCATCGAACAGATCGCTGCGCGACAGTGTCGGCAGGTTCTGCCCGGCGACCCAGACCTCACCGCTGGCTGGACGCAGCTGTGCGCCCATCAGACGCAACAGTGTGGTCTTGCCGCATCCGGAAGGTCCCATGATGCCGGTGACCTTGCCGCGGGGAATGCGTATATCGACATTATTGAAGATGCTGCGCGAACCGCGCTTGAAGGACACACCCTTCAACTCGACCGCGTAGGCGTTATCAACGCTCATCTAGACTCCTTGCGATGCAGCCATCTCACTCAGACGCGCGCCCCCTTCATGGAGGCACGCCCGCCCTGAGCGGGCCGAACAGGCGGCGAACTATAGCATCGCTGATAGCGGCGCCCCAAGGCCGTAGCAGTGCTTGTTCAGCCAGGGTTAAGGTTGGCGAGCGACTGTATGACAATCACAAGGTGAGGGTTTTGCGCATTACCGCTATAATCGCCGACTTTTCATCAGGCAATCCGATTTTCGACATGAGCCAATCCAGCGACCTGATCCAATCCGCGCAACGCACCATCCGTTTCGAACTCGAGGCGGTTGAGGGCTTGCTCGCCCACATCGACGCCGATTTCGTCAAGGCGTGCGAGCTGATCCTGGCCAGCAAGGGCCGCGTGGTGGTGGTCGGCATGGGCAAGTCCGGGCATATCGGCAACAAAGTCGCCGCAACCCTGGCCAGCACCGGCACGCCGGCCTTCTTCGTTCATCCGGCCGAAGCCAGCCATGGTGACATGGGCATGATCACCCGCGACGATGTCATCCTCGCCCTGTCCAACTCCGGTTCGACCGCCGAGATCGTTACCCTGCTGCCGCTGATCAAACGCCTCGGCATCCAGCTGATCAGCCTGACCGGCAACCCGGATTCGCCGCTGGCCAAGGCCGCCGAAGTCAACCTTGATGCCCGCGTTGCCCAGGAAGCCTGCCCGCTGAACCTGGCGCCGACCTCCTCGACCACCGCCGCACTGGTCCTGGGTGACGCCCTGGCCATTGCCTTGCTCGAAGCGCGCGGCTTTACTGCTGAAGACTTCGCGTTTTCGCACCCTGGTGGTGCCCTCGGCCGCCGCCTGTTGTTGAAAGTCGAGAACGTCATGCACGCAGGTGAAGAGCTGCCGCAGGTGCAGCGCGGTACCTTGCTCAAGGACGCGCTCCTCGAAATGTCTCGCAAAGGTTTGGGCATGACGGTGGTGCTTGAAGCCGACGGGCGGTTGGCCGGGATCTTCACCGACGGTGACTTGCGCCGCAGCCTGGATCGCAACATTGACGTACACACCACCCTGATCGAAGAGGTCATGACCGTTCACGGCAAGACCGCCCGCGCCGAAATGCTCGCCGCCGAAGCCCTGAAAATCATGGAAGACCACAAGATCAGCGCCCTGGTGGTGATCGACAAGGACGAGCGCCCGGTTGGCGCCCTGAACATGCACGACCTGTTGCGTGCGGGAGTGATGTAAATGAGCCAGGACCTGCTCCAGCGTGGCAAGGCCATCAAGCTTGCGGTGTTCGACGTTGACGGCGTGCTGACCGACGGCCGCTTGTACTTCCTCGAAGATGGCAGCGAATTCAAGACCTTCAACACCCTCGACGGCCAGGGCATCAAGATGCTCATGGCCTCGGGCGTGACCACGGCAATCATCAGCGGGCGCAAGACCCCGGTGGTCGAGCGCCGGGCCAAGAACCTCGGCATCCCTCACCTGTATCAGGGGCGCGAAGATAAATTGGTGGTATTGGACGGCCTACTCAGCCAACTCAACCTAAGCTATGAACAAGTTGCCTATCTGGGCGACGACCTGCCTGACCTGCCGGTGATCCGTCGCGTCGGCCTGGGCATGGCAGTGGCCAATGCCGCAGCCTTTGTCCGCGAGCACGCCCACGGGATCACCAAGGCCCGTGGCGGTGAAGGCGCAGCCCGCGAATTCTGCGAGTTGATCCTGCAAGCCCAGGGCAATCTCGACGCGGCCAATGCCCATTACCTGTAGAGCGACACATGTTCAGTAAAAAAATCCGCACCCTTGCGCTGTACAGTGTGATTGCCGCCTTGCTGGTGGCGGTCGGCTACTGGAACATCGGCCCCGAGAGCTTCCTCGACAAGCCGGTGGTCAGCGCCGACAACAACGCTATCGACTATTACGCCACCAATGCCCGCAGCGTACAGTTCCTGGCAGATGGCAAGATGCAGTACGAGATGACCGCCGACAAGGTCGAACACCTCAAGGTCAGCGAAGTGACCCTGCTGACCAAGCCGGACCTGCAGCTGTACCGCGGCACCACCTACCCCTGGCATGTGCAGAGCGCAAAAGGCGAGGTCAACCCGGATGGCTCCGAAGTGGAATTGATTGACTCGGTACGGGTTGCCCGCACCGATGAAAAGAACCGCACCATGATCATTACCACCAGCCGCATGACGGTATTCCCGCAGAAGCAATATGCGCAAACCGAACAAGCCGTTAAAATCGACGGCGCCGGTGGCGTCACTACGGGCAATGGAATGAAAGCGTATTTGAAAGACGGCAGGATGGACCTGCTGTCCAACGTAAGAGGACAGTATGAGGCTCGTTAAAACCCTCCCCTTTTTGCTCAGCCTGAGCGCAGCACTGGGAAGCGCGAGCGCCTGGGCCCTGCCGACCGACCGTGACCAGCCTATCCGCATTCAGGCCGACAACGCGCACCTGGATGACAAGAAAGGGGTCGCCACCTACACCGGCGACGTCATCATCACCCAAGGGTCGATGAAGATCACAGGCAACACCGTGACCATCACCCGCGCCGACTCCGGCGACATCGATGTGGTGACCTCGGTGGGCAACCTGGCCTACTTCGAGCAGCAACAGAGCGCCGCCAAGCCGGACAAGATGCAAGGCTACGCCGTGACCATCCAGTACCAGGCGCAAAAAGACCTGGTGGTGCTGACTGACCGCGCCAAAGTGGTCAACGAAGGCAATACCACCGAAGGCGAGAAGATCGTCTACAACACCAAGTCCCAGGTAGCGACTGCCGGTCGTGGCGGCAATGTGACCTCACCGCGCCAGCGTATCGACATGGTGATCCAGCCTAAGAAGAAGGCCGAGTAAATGGCGACCCTCAAAGCCCAGCACCTGGCCAAGAGCTACAAGAGCCGACAAGTGGTCCGCGACGTCAGCCTGTCTATCGACAGCGGCCAGATCGTCGGCCTGCTCGGCCCTAACGGCGCCGGCAAGACCACCTGCTTCTACATGATCGTCGGCCTGGTCCAGGCCGATCAGGGCCGTGTCCTGATCGACGATCTGGATGTCAGCCACCAGCCGATGCACGGCCGTGCCCGTGCCGGTATTGGTTACCTGCCCCAGGAAGCCTCGATCTTTCGCAAGCTTTCGGTTGCCGACAACATCATGGCGATCCTCGAGACCCGCAAGGACCTCGACACCGCCGGACGTCGCAAGGAACTGGAAAGCCTGCTGCAGGAATTTCACATCAGCCACATTCGCGACAACCTCGGCATGAGCCTTTCCGGCGGCGAACGTCGCCGCGTGGAGATTGCTCGCGCCCTGGCCACCGCACCGAAATTCATCCTGCTCGACGAACCCTTTGCCGGTGTCGACCCGATTTCGGTCGGCGACATCAAGCAGATCATCCATCACCTCAAGGCCAAGGGTATCGGTGTACTGATCACCGACCACAACGTCCGTGAGACCCTGGATATCTGCGAAACCGCTTACATCGTCAACGATGGCCAACTGATTGCCGAAGGCGATGCAGAGACCATCCTGGCCAACGACCTGGTCAAAGAGGTGTACTTGGGCCACGAGTTCCGCTTGTAAGTTCGAGGCGACAAAGCGCTTGCCAGGGGCAACTGTACCGGTGAAATCCGGCTTAATTGTTACAGCACCCTAGGCAAACGCTCCAATTTCAGGCATATAATTTGCTTAAAGTTGGCGCTTCGGTGCCCTTGTAGTGGATGGCGCATGTGCGCCGGCGAAAAAGGTGTTAAGCCCCTGCCATGAAACCATCGCTCGTCCTAAGAATGGGCCAGCAACTGACGATGACCCCGCAGTTGCAACAGGCTATCCGTCTGCTCCAGCTTTCTACCCTGGACCTCCAACAGGAAATCCAGGAAGCGCTGGAATCGAACCCGATGCTCGAACGC
>JBOICD010000235.1:0-5988 GCA_050739855.1 Pseudomonas sp. | reverse complement strand
CCTGAGGTGGTGGAGGTAGAGGCGGCGGTTAGCGAGCAGCCGGTGGTCGATGACGAGCTGCGCGGGGTCTTCCTCGAAGAGGCTGATGAGCTCCTGCCTCAGCTCAATCAACAATGGGCGCGCTGGCAGGCCAACACTGGCGACCGCGACGCCCTGGTAGAACTGCGTCGGGGCCTGCACACCCTCAAGGGCAGCGGGCGGATGGTCGCCGCGCAAGGCCTGGCGGAGCTGGCCTGGGCGGCCGAGCACCTGCTCAATCGGGTCCTTGAGGGCCGCGTCGAAGTGGGGGCTGCGCCGCTGGCCAGTCTGCAGCAGGCATTGGCGCTGATCCCCGGCTTGCTGGTGGCCTTTGCCAACGGTCAGGTGCAGGCGGGCAAAGACGTCGAACAGCTGGCGTTGCATCTGCACGCCCTGGCAATGAATGACGCGCCCCATGAGGCCGACGCCAGCGAGGCCATCGACCCGCAGCTTCTGGAGATTTTCCGCAACGAGGCCGAAGGGCATCTGGCCAGTCTCGACAGCTTCCTGGCCGCCGCCGATCAGCAGCTGCCGCAGCCGGTCAGTGACAGTTTGCAGCGCGCGTTTCACACCCTCAAAGGCAGTGCCGCCATGGCCGGGGTGCTACCGATTGCCGAACTTGCCGCCGCGCTCGATCTGCTGGCCCGGGAGTTCAAGGCCCACCAGCTGGCATTCGATCTTGAAGAAATCTACCTGCTGGAAAGCGCCGAACCGCTGTTGCGCCGGGGCCTGGAACAGTTGTCCAGTGCACCGCTGGCGGTGATCAACGGTGCATCGACCCTGATCGAGGGAATTCATCAGGTAGTTGAAGCACGCCTGCAGGCCCTGCTTCAGGCGCCGAGTCAGGGCCTGCGGATCAAGCGCGATCCGCAGCTGATTGCCAGCTTCCTCGCCCAGGGCATGGATATCCTGCTCGATGCCGAATCGCTGTTGTTGCGCTGGCAAGAGCACCCGAGCGAACGTCAGGAACTCACTGCGCTGCTCGATGAGTTGACCACCCTGGGCCAGAGCGCCCACCTGGCTGACCTGTGGCAGGTGGATGAACTGTGCGAAGCCTTGCTGGACCTGTATGGCGCGGTCGAGGAAAGCAGCCTGGCCGTCAGTGCACGTTTTTTCGAACAGGCGCAGCACGCCCACGAGGCGCTGATCGACATGCTCGACCAGCTTGCTGCCGGTCAGGAGGTGGATGCCCATCCTGAACGCCTTGAAGCCTTGCGTGAACTGCTCGACGAAGCGTTGGCACCAGAGGCCACAGGCCTGATCAGCCATCGTGAGGGTCAGGCGCAGATCGCCGACCTGAGCGCCGCAACGGCAGCGCTGGCGATGGATCCTGCAGTGATCGAGCTGTTTCTCGAAGAGGCCAGCGATGTGCTGCAAAGCGCCAACCAGGCGCTGGAGCGCTGGCTGGCCGATGCCGACAATGCCTCGGCGTTGTCGTCGCTGCACCGCGACCTGCAGACCCTCAAGGGGGGGGCGCAGATGGCTGCCATCGGTGTGGTCGAGGTGCTCGCCCAGGAGCTTGAGCTGGTGTACGAAGGCCTGGTGGATCGACGTTTCGCCCCGAGCGCTGAACTGTTCACCTTGCTCGGTAGCAGTCATGCCCAATTGGCCGAGGTGCTTGAACAGCTACAGGCAGGCCGCGCGCCCTCGTCGGCGGTGACGTTGCTGGCGGCGCTGCGTGAGTATCGCCACAGCGCACCTCCCGTTGCGGCGACGGACAAGCCTGCTGACCCGGTGCAGGAAGCCGGCGACAAGGAGCTGCTGGAGATTTTCCTCGAAGAAAGCTTCGATATTGTCGAAAGCTCCGGGGCCGCCTTGCTGCGCTGGCAGGCCGAGCCGCGTAACGCGGTCGAGGTGGAGAACCTGCTGCGCGACCTGCATACCCTCAAGGGTGGTGCGCGCATGGTCGAGATTGCGCCGATCGGCGATCTGGCCCACGAACTGGAGTTTCTCTATGAACTGCTGGCTGCCGGGCAATTGCAGCCCAGTGCGGCGCTGTTCAGCCTGTTGCAGAACTGCCATGACCGCCTGGCGCACATGCTCGACGCGGTGCGCCTGCAACAGCCGTTACACGCGGCGACAGCCCTGATCGACTACATTCGCAACTTCAGCAGTGCGGCGCTGGCCGATACCGCAGCCCAGCAGTCGCATCCTGAAGCGGCCACAGCGGTGGAAGCCCCGGTGGCAGCCCCCGAACGCGGGCCGGTGGACATGGTCAAGGTGGCCTCGGACCTGCTGGATGACCTGGGCAACCTGGCGGGCGAGCATTCGATCATTCGCGGGCGCATCGAGCAGCAGGTCAATGATGCCCAGGTCGCGCTGAACGAGATGGAAACCACCCTGGAGCGCATGCGCGACCAGTTGCGTCGCCTGGATACTGAAACCCAGGGGCGGATCCTCAGTCGTCAGCAGGGGGATGGCGACGGCCAGGTCTATGACGACTTCGACCCGCTGGAAATGGACCGCCATTCACAGTTGCAACAGCTGTCGCGGGCGTTGTTCGAGTCGGCCTCCGACCTGCTCGATCTCAAGGAAACCCTGACCCTGCGCGCCCAGGATGCGCAAAGCCTGTTGCAGCAGCAAGGACGGGTCAACAGCGAGCTGCAAGAGGGCCTGATGCGCACGCGCATGGTGCCTTTCGAGCGTCTGGTGCCACGGTTGCAGCGGGTGGTGCGGCAGGTGGCCAGCGAGCTCGGCAAACAGGTCGAGCTGGTGGTCGGCAATGCCGAAGGCGAGATGGACCGTAGCGTGCTGGAACGCATGGTGGCGCCGCTGGAGCACATGCTGCGCAATGCTGTCGACCATGGCCTGGAGTCCCGTGAAATCCGCCTGGCCGCCGGCAAACCGGAGCAGGGGTTGATTGCGCTGACCCTGTTGCACGAAGGCGCTGATATCGTTATCGAAATGACCGACGACGGCGCCGGCGTGCCACTCGACGCGGTGCGGCGCAAGGCGATCAAGCGTGGCTTGCTCGACCCCGCGGTGGTCCTCAGCGACCATGAGGTGATGCAGTTCATCCTCCAGCCGGGGTTCTCCACCGCCGAGAAAATTACCCAGATCTCCGGGCGGGGGCTGGGCATGGACGTGGTCCATGAAGAGGTCAAGCAACTCGGTGGTTCGATGGTGATCGAGTCCAGCCCAGGCAAGGGCGCGCGCTTTCTGATTCGATTGCCGTTTACCGTGTCGGTCAACCGGGCGCTGATGGTGCAGTACGGCGAAGAGCAGTACGCGGTGCCGCTCAACACCATCGAAGGCATTGTGCGCGTGCCGCCGGCCGAGCTGGAAGCCTGCTATCAGCTTGATCCGCCGCACTATGAATACGCCGGGCGTCGCTACGAACTGCGTTACCTCGGTGAGCTGCTGCAAGGTGCCGTGCAGCCGCGTCTGCTGGGCCAGAGCCTGCCGTTGCCGGTATTGCTGGTGCATTCTCATGAGCAACAGTTCGCGATTCAGGTCGACAGCCTGGCGGCCAGCCGCGAGATCGTGGTGAAGAGCCTCGGACCGCAGTTTGCCAGTGTCCAGGGGTTATCCGGAGCGACCTTGCTGGGCGATGGCCGGGTGGTGCTGATTCTTGATTTGCCAGGTCAGCTGCGCGGCTTGCAGCAGCATCACGCCCAGCAAGCGGGCAGCTCTGCTCGTTTGCCTGCGCAACAGATCGACCAGGCACCGAAGCGGCCGTTGCTGGTGATGGTGGTCGATGACTCGGTGACAGTGCGCAAGGTTACCGGCCGCCTGCTTGAACGTCATGGCATGAACGTGCTGACCGCCAAGGACGGCGTCGATGCGATGACGCTGTTGCAGGAGCATCGTCCGGATGTGCTGCTGCTGGACATCGAAATGCCGCGTATGGATGGTTTTGAGGTAGCCACGCAGATCCGTCACGATCCGGCCCTGAAGGACCTGCCGATCATCATGATCACCTCGCGAACCGGGCAGAAACACCGTGATCGGGCCATGTCCATCGGGGTCAACGACTACCTGGGCAAACCCTATCAGGAGTCGGTGCTGCTGCAGAGTATTGCGCTTTGGAGTAACCGTCATGCTTGAACAGTCCGCCCGCAATGGCCGTCGCAGCAGCTTGACCGGCTTGCTGCTGGCGTTGGCCGATCGTTGCCTGGTACTGCCCAACGTCGCGGTGGCCGAACTGATCGGCTATCAGGCCGGCGCCCCGGCGCCTGAACAGCCCGACTGGATGCTCGGCTGGATCGACTGGCGTAACCAGCGTTTGCCGTTGCTCAGCTTCGAGGCGGCTTGTGGTGGGCAGGTACGGGTAGGGGAGCGGGCGCGAATCGTCGTGCTCAACGCCTTGGGAGGCAGTCGTTTGCGCTTCATTGCCGTGCTGGTGCAGGGCATTCCGCGCTCATGCAAGCTCGACAGCCAGCTCAACTACGTCGATGTGCCACTGGCTGCGCTGGAGCTGGCGGCAGTGCAGGTCGGTGAGCAGGTGGCCAGGGTGCCCGACCTGCCGGCGCTTGAACAATTGCTTGAGGACGCGGGGCTGGTTTGAAACAGTTGCCTGGGTAGGATAGGAAGCCTGTCCGTCGTTCGGAGGACCCTGTTGCATGTATCACGGTGAACGTTTCAATGCCTGGACGCATCTGGTCGGCGCGGTGCTGGCCTGTATCGGTGCAGTCTGGCTGCTGGTGGTGGCCAGTTTGCAGGGCGATCCCTGGAAGATCGTCAGCCTGGCGATCTACGGTTTTACCCTGCTGTTGCTCTACAGCATTTCAACGGTCTATCACAGCGTGCGCGGCAAGGCCAAGGTGGTGATGCGCAAGCTCGATCACCTGTCGATCTATCTGTTGATTGCCGGTAGTTATACACCTTTTTGTCTGGTCAGCCTGCGCGGGCCCTGGGGCTGGAGCCTGTTCGGGGTGGTCTGGGGGCTGGCGGTGATCGGCATGCTTCAGGAGATCAAGCCGCGCTCCGAAGCGCGGGTGCTGTCGATCATCATCTATGCGCTGATGGGCTGGATCGTGCTGGTCGCAGTCAAGCCGTTGCTGGCCAGTCTCGGGGCTGCCGGGTTTGCCTGGCTGGCGGCCGGTGGCGCGTTCTACACCATCGGCATCATCTTCTTTGCTTATGACAGTCGCTTCCGCCACTGGCATGGCATCTGGCACCTGTTTGTCATTGCCGGCAGCCTGTTGCACTTCATCGCTGTATTTTTCTACGTGCTCTAGAAGTCGCCCCACAGCTGTTGGGCAACCGCCAACGCCACCACCGGTGCGGTTTCGGTACGCAGGACCCGTGGACCGAGGCGGGCGGCATGAAAACCGGCGGCCTTGGCTTGCTCGACTTCGGCCTCGCTCAAACCGCCTTCCGGGCCAATCAGGAACGCCAGGCTCTGCGGCTTCTGGTGGCTGACCAGCGGCTCGGCCACCGGGTGCAGGACCAGCTTGAGCTGTTCATCACAGGCCTTGAGCCAGTCGGCCAGCAATACCGGTGGGTTGATCTGCGGCACGCTTGAGCGGCCGCACTGCTCACAGGCACTGATTGCCACCTGGCGCCAGTGGGCCAGGCGCTTGTCGGCGCGCTCGTCCTTGAGGCGTACTTCACAGCGCTCGCTGACGATCGGGGTGATGACATTGGCCCCCAGTTCGGTGGCTTTCTGGATCGCCCAGTCCATCCGCTCGCCGCGGGACAGACCCTGACCGAGGTGGACCTTGAGGCCAGACTCTGCTTGTCCGGCGAAGGACTCGTTCAGTTGCACCCGTACGGTTTTCTTGCCGACTTCGAGCAATTGGCCAAGGAATTCCTGGCCGCTGCCGTCGAACAGCTGTACGGCATCGCCAGCGGCCATGCGCAGCACCCGGCCGATGTAGTGGGCCTGGGCCTCGGGCAAGTCGTGCTCGCCGAGGCTCAGGGGGGCGTCGATGAAGAAGCGGGACAGTCTCATTTGAAAACTCGGAATATGTGTTGGTCTATCGCGGGGCAAGCCCGCTCCCACAGGGAATGTGTGAAGCCTGTGGG
>JBOICD010000234.1:0-6000 GCA_050739855.1 Pseudomonas sp. | reverse complement strand
TCTTGGTCCAGCTGCGAGTGATCAAGCGCAGGGTGCCTGCATCCAGGTCGCTGATCGCGTACAGCTGCTTCTTCACTGCATCCGACGGATAGATGCTCGGATCGCTGGTAATGTCCTTGTCCACCAGCGGCGTAGAGGCCTTGTTACCGTTCGGGAAACGTACGGCGTTGGTGATCTCGGCCATGATTTCCGGCTGCATCAGGAAGTCCATGAACTTATAGGCGGCATCGACGTTGGTGGCGTCCTTGGGAATGGCAACCATGTCATAGAAGGTACCGGCGCCTTCTTTCGGAATGGTGTAGGCCAGTTTGACCTTGTCACCGGCCTCTTTGGCGCGTTCCTTGGACTGCTCCAGGTCACCCGAGTAACCCACGGCCACGCAGATGTTGCCGTTGGCCAGGTCCGAGATGTACTTGGAGGAGTGGAAGTAGGCGATCGAAGGTCGCACCTTGAGGAACAAGGCTTCGGCTTCGGCCAGTTGCTTCTTGTCTTTGGAATTGGTCGGGTAGCCCAGGTAATGCAGCGCCGCCGGGATCATCTCGGTTGGCGCGTCGAGGAAGCTCACACCGCAGCTTTTCAGCTTCTCGATGTTTTCTGGCTTGAACACGGCATCCCAGGAATCGATCTTGTCGACGCCCAGTGCAGCCTTGACCTTCTCCGGGTTGTAACCGATGCCGATGGAGCCCCACATGTACGGGAAAGCATGTTTGTTACCCTGGTCACTGGCATCGCCAACGGCCTTGAGCAGGTCTTCGTCGAGGTTCTTCCAGTTCGCCAGCTTGGACTTGTCCAGTTCCTGGTAAACACCCGCCTTGATCTGTTTGGCCAGGAAGTTGTTCGACGGGACAACCACGTCGTAACCGGACTTGCCCGCCAGCAATTTGGCTTCGAGGGTTTCATTACTGTCGAAGACGTCGTAGACGACTTTGATACCGGTCTGCTTTTCGAACTTGGCGACGGTCTCCGGCGCGATGTAGTCGGACCAGTTGTAAACGTGAACCACCTTGTCATCCGCCTGAACAGCACTGGCCATGGCGCCCATCAGGGACACAGCCAACAACGTCTTGCCCAATTTCTTCATGCGTAATGCTCCAGAATTTTTTATTTAGCCATCTGTTCAGTGGCCGGCTCTTTATGGCGCAAGCACCAGGCGACTGAAACAGTCGCTAGTCTGGCAAGTTCCAAGGCGCTCTTTCAAGGAAGGCGCGCCTCGAAACACGATGATGCCATTACGCTAGCCTAGCACTTGGCTATTTCAGCGCCTCAAGTGTCAAGTCCAGGCATTTGCGCGCCTTTTCCACCAGCTCGTCGATCTCTTCACGGCTGATAACCAGCGGTGGTGCAATGATCATGGTGTCGCCCACCGCACGCATGATCAGGCCATTGTCGAAGCAGTGCTGGCGGCAGATCATGCCCGCGCCCCGGCCTTCGTAACGGGCGCGGGTGGCCTTGTCCTTGACCAGCTCGATGGCACCGAGCATGCCCAGGCCACGCACTTCACCCACCAACGGGTGATCGCTCAGCTCGCGCAGACGTTTTTGCAAATACGGTGCCGTTTCTTCCTTGACCCGCTCGATAATTTTCTCGTCGCGCAGGATTCGCAGGTTTTCCAGGCCCACAGCTGCGGCCACCGGGTGACCGGAGTAGGTGAAGCCGTGGTTGAAATCGCCACCTTCGCTGACCACCTTGGCCACTTCGTCACGCACGATCACACCGCCCATGGGGATGTAACCGGAGGTCAGGCCTTTGGCGATGGTCATCAGGTCGGGCTTGAGGTCGTAGTAATCGGAGCCGAACCACTCACCGGTACGCCCGAAACCGCAGATCACTTCGTCGGCAATGAACAGAATCTCGTACTTGGCGAGGATCTCCTTGATCTTCGGCCAGTAGGTGTCTGGCGGAATGATCACGCCGCCAGCGCCCTGGATCGGCTCGGCGATAAAGGCGGCGACATTGTCTTCACCGACTTCGAGGATTTTCTTCTCCAGCTGTTCAGCGGCCCAGATGCCGAACTCGTCCGGGGTCATGTCACCGCCTTCACCGAACCAGTACGGCTGCGGGATATGTACGATGCCCGGCAGCGTGCCGCTCTGCGCATGCATACCGCTCATGCCACCCAGCGCGGCACCGGCCACGGTGGAGCCGTGATAGCCGTTGATGCGGCCGATGATCACCTGCTTCTGCGGCTTGCCCTTGACCGCCCAGTAGTGGCGGACCATACGCAAGTTGGTGTCGTTACCTTCGGAGCCGGAACCGGTGAAGAACACATGCGTCATGCCTTCTGGCGCTACGTCAGACACCGCCTTGGCCAGTTCCAGTGCCGGTGGGTGCGCAGTCTGGAAGAACAGGTTGTAGTACGGCAGCTCACGCATCTGCCGGGCCGCCACCTCAACCAGCTCTTCACGACCGTAGCCGACCGCCACACACCACAGACCAGCCATGCCATCGAGGATCTTGTTGCCCTCGCTGTCCCACAAGTGCACGCCTTGAGCTTTGGTGATGATCCGCGGGCCCTTCTCTTTCAGCTGTTTATAGTCACTGAAAGGCGCCAGGTGATGCTCACTGCTAAGGGTTTGCCACTCACGGGTTTGCGGGTTGTTGACGCTCATGTGCTTCTCCGTTTTCTGACGGCCGCGGTCCTGCGGCTCCGGGTTGATCAGACCGCAAACAGCAGGAACTCACGTTCCCAGGAGCTGATTACGCGTTTGAAGTTTTCATGTTCGGCGCGCTTGGTGGCGACGTAGCCAGCAATGAATTTCTTGCCCAGGTACGGCTCCAGGGCCTGACAGTTTTCCATGCGCTCCAGGGCATCTTCGATGGTCAGCGGCAGACGCAGATTACGCCGCTCGTAACCACGGCCCTTTACCGGCGCGCTTGGTTTGATGCCCTCGACCATGCCGATATAGCCGCACAGCAAGCTCGCAGCGATCGCCAAGTACGGGTTGGCATCGGCGCCTGGCAGACGGTTCTCGACCCGACGGTTATGTGGACCGGCATCCGGTACGCGCAGGCCGACGGTACGGTTCTCCTCACCCCACTCGACGTTCACCGGCGCCGAGGTATCGGGCAGGAAGCGGCGGAACGAGTTGACGTTCGGCGCGAACAGCGGCAACACGACAGGGATGAACTTCTGCAGGCCGCCGACATGGTTGAGAAACAGCTCGCTCATGCGCCCGTCTTCATCAGAGAAGATATTCTTGCCGGTGTGCACGTCGATGATGCTCTGGTGCAGGTGCATGGCGCTGCCCGGCTCACCGGTCATCGGTTTGGCCATGAAGGTGGCGGCGACGTTGTGCTTGAGCGCCGCTTCACGCATGGTCCGCTTGAACACCAGGATCTGGTCGGCCAGGGCCAGGGCGTTACCGTGACGGAAGTTGATTTCCATCTGCGCTGTGCCGTCTTCGTGGATCAGCGTGTCCAGGTCGAGGTTTTGCAGCTCGCACCAGTCGTAGACGTCCTCGAACAGCGGATCGAATTCGTTGGCCGCTTCGATGGAGAACGACTGACGGCCGGTTTCCGGACGGCCGGAGCGGCCGATCGGTGGCTGCAGCGGGAAGTCCGGGTCTTCGCAGCGTTTGGTCAGGTAAAACTCCATCTCTGGCGCCACGATCGGCTGCCAGCCCTTGTCGGCATAGAGTTTCAGTACCTTCTTGAGCACATTGCGCGGCGACAGCTCAACCGGGTTGCCCTGCTTGTCATAAGTATCGTGGATCACCTGAGCCGTCGGCTCGATGGCCCAAGGCACGAGAAACACCGCGTTCTCGTCGGGTCGGCAGATCATGTCGATGTCGGCCGGGTCCAGCAGTTCGTAATAAATGTCGTCATCGACGTAGTCGCCGGTAACGGTCTGCAGCAGGACACTCTCGGGCAGGCGCATGCCTTTTTCGGCAATGAACTTGTTGGTTGGAGAAATCTTGCCACGGGTGATACCGGTGAGGTCGCTGATCAAGCACTCGACTTCGGTGATCTTGTGTTCTTTCAACCAATCGGTGAGCTGGTCGAGGTTGCTACTCATAAATACCTCAGGCGGTAAATGTCTGGACAGTCGTCAGGACACCCGGAGTGGGCCGTCCCAGACATTCTGGATGCCGCGCCCGGGTAAAGCAAAAGCCGCGCAGGGGCATGCCGCGACGAGGGCCGCTATAGTGGAGGCAGAGGGTATTCGAAGAGGCATCGACAACAGGCAGGCTGCCCGTGCCGTCAATTATTTCAGCCGGGGTACTGCGTACTGACGCGCAGCGATAGCCGCTCGCGTAAAATGCGTGCAAACCGATCTGCGCGCGGCAGAGGGTGATGCCGGTTGTCGGCAGGCGTGACATGTAACCCCCGGTATTATTGATGTTATGGGTTGCCACCGAGCTTAGCCTTGTTCATTTTTTTACACAACACCCCCGTAAAAAATAGAACACGGCCCGCTCAAGATCGCTCATATCGTACGAACGCAGCGATTGTCCGCGCCCTCAATTGCAGCAAAAATGCCGCTCAAGGGCCGTTTTAGGGCATCATGGGCCTGGCTTGACTTCAGTAGGGCTTTCCGATTGACTGGAGCTGCAAGCCCCCATTGATTGATATTTTTAACAACAAAGGTGTTGCATCATGTCGGTACCCCCGCGTGCCGTTCAGCTTAACGAAGCGAACGCGTTCCTTAAGGAACATCCTGAGGTTCTCTACGTTGACCTTCTGATTGCAGATATGAATGGTGTGGTGCGTGGCAAGCGCATCGAGCGCACCAGCCTCCACAAGGTTTACGAGAAAGGCATCAACCTGCCGGCCTCCCTCTTCGCATTGGATATCAACGGCTCCACGGTCGAAAGCACCGGCCTGGGCCTGGACATCGGCGATGCCGACCGCATCTGCTATCCAATCCCCGACACCCTGTCCAACGAGCCTTGGCAGAAGCGCCCTACCGCGCAGCTGCTGATGACCATGCACGAACTTGAAGGCGAGCCGTTCTTTGCCGACCCGCGGGAAGTCCTGCGCCAGGTGGTGAGCAAGTTCGACGAGATGGGCCTGACCATCTGCGCCGCGTTCGAGCTGGAGTTCTACCTGATCGACCAGGAAAACGTGAACGGCCGTCCACAGCCGCCGCGCTCGCCGATTTCCGGCAAACGTCCGATGTCGACCCAGGTTTACCTGATCGATGACCTCGACGAGTACGTCGACTGCCTGCAGGACATCCTCGAAGGCGCCAAAGAGCAGGGCATCCCTGCCGACGCCATCGTCAAGGAAAGCGCCCCGGCGCAGTTCGAAGTCAACCTGCACCACGTTGCCGACCCGATGAAGGCCTGCGACTACGCGGTATTGCTCAAGCGCCTGATCAAGAACATCGCCTACGACCATGAGATGGATACCACCTTCATGGCCAAGCCCTATCCGGGTCAGGCGGGTAATGGTCTGCACGTCCATATCTCGGTGCTGGACAAAGATGGCAAGAACATCTTCACCAGCGAGGATCCCGAGCAGAACGCCGCACTGCGTCATGCGATCGGCGGTGTGCTCGAGACCCTACCGGCGTCGATGGCGTTCCTCTGCCCGAACGTCAACTCGTACCGCCGTTTCGGTGCCCAGTTCTATGTACCGAACTCGCCAAGCTGGGGCCTGGACAACCGTACCGTGGCCCTGCGCGTGCCGACCGGCTCACCCGATGCAGTACGCATCGAACACCGTGTAGCCGGTGCCGACGCCAACCCGTACCTGCTGATGGCCGCTGTCCTGGCCGGTGTTCACCATGGTTTGACCAACAAAGTCGAACCGGGCGAGCCGACCGAAGGCAACTCCTACGAGCAGAACGAGCAAAGCCTGCCGAACAACCTGCGTGATGCCCTGCGCGAGCTGGACGACAGCGAGGTCCTGGCCAAGTACATCGATCCGAAATACATCGATATCTTCGTGGCCTGTAAAGAGAGCGAGCTGGAGGAGTTCGAACACTCCATCTCCGATCTTGAGTACAACTGGTACCTGCATACCGTTTGATGGCCTTATCGCGGGGCAAGCCCGCTC